>CADBMP010000149.1 GCA_902795775.1 uncultured Lachnospiraceae bacterium
TGATGGACGGGACGATTACTGTGGACAGTATTTACGGGGAAGGTTCCACGTTTACCGTAACGTTAGAGCAGAAAATATCGGATGCGGCAGAGGTAGGCGAGCTTAAAATACATAATTATGGCAAGGCAAAAAAACATGCCTATGAGAGCAGTTTTACCGCACCGGAGGCAAAAGTGCTCATCGTGGATGATAATGAGATGAATCTGGAGGTGGAGAAAAAGCTCCTTTCCGGAACGGAGATGCAGGTCGATACGGTCTTAAGTGGAAAGGCCGCACTTGCCCGGACTTTACGGAACCGGTATGATGTCATCCTGATGGACCACCTGATGCCGGAGATGGACGGGATCGAGTGTCTGTATGAATTAAGGAACCAGAACGGCAGCCTGAACCAGTCGGCACCGGTGGTGGTGCTGACAGCGAATGCGGGCAGTGAGAACAGGAAACTGTATCATCTGGCAGGTTTTGACGGGTATCTCGTCAAACCGGTATCGGGTGCCGCGCTGGAGGAGATGCTCCTTAAGTACATTCCGGAGGAGAAGCTCCATATCAGAGGCAGGGTGCAGAAGATGAGCGGGGCAATCGATACTTATGCCGGCTACGCGAGAAAAGCGCATATCGTCATCAGCTGTACCAGTATGTGCGACCTTCCGGGTGCACTGGTTGAGGACCTGGGCATCCCGATCATTCCTTTCCATATCCGGACAGAAAAGGGAAGTTTCAAAGATGGTATACAGATGGGGGCAGACGAGCTGATTCGTTATATGGATACCGGAGCAGATGCGGTATCCTCTCCACCGGAGATAGCGGAATATACGGAGTTCTTTTCGGAGATTTTGAAGTCCGCGCATCATTTGATCCACATCGCCATTACGACCGGCATGAGCGACGATTATTACAGGGCATCCGAGGCAGCAGAAGCCTTTGAGAATGTGACGGTCATCAATTCCGAGAGTCTTTCAAGCGCGACAGGTCTTCTGGTTCTGGTGGCTCATAAGCTTTCCAGACAGGATCTTTCTGTCGGTGAAGTGGTACAGGAACTGGAACTTTTTAAGAAGCGTTTACGGTGCAGCTTTATTCTGGATTCTACGGAGTATATGGCGAGAAAAGGACGCATCAGCGAAAAAGTGAGTCGTGTAGTTCATGCACTGGGGCTTCATGTGAGCCTGGCCGTTAAGGACGATAAGGCAGGTCTTGGCGGCATCTGGCAGGGCAGCACGAAATATGCGTATAAACGGTATATCCGTAAAACATTTCCAAGTGATATCATCCCGGACCCGGATATCGTCTTTGTGACATATGCGGATATTTCAGAGGAGACGCTCCTCTGGATTAAAGAAGAAATCAGCAGGACGGCCTATTTTGAACATGTGGTCTTTCAGCAGGCATCTGCGGCAATCTCTTCCAACTGTGGACCGGGAACGTTCGGTATCTTATATTTTGTAAAGGGAAATAAATCCTATCATCTGACCTCATTCATAGAAAAAGAAGATGTGGATGTGGAAGAAGCGGCCGGATACGGCATACTGGAACAGAAAAGCGATAATGGGGCACAGGAGATGATTCAGGAAGGAGATAAATCTGCAGGAGGGGATGACACGAAAGAAGAAACAGAAGAAACAGAAGAGACAGAAAAAACAGTGGCACCTGTGGAGCAGAACTGGTATGATGGAATCGAAGGGATTGACGGAAAGCTTGCGATAGAGAACTGTGGTTCGGAAGATTCTTTCCAGACGGTGGTAAAGATTTTTTATGATTCCATCGGGACGAAGTCAAAAGAGTTGGATGGATTTTTTGAGGCTGGGGACTGGAAGAATTACACCATCAAGGTTCATGCGCTGAAAAGCTCTGCAAAGCTGATGGGAGCCATGGGGCTTTCCGAAAAGGCATTTGCGTTAGAGATGGCTGGAAAGGAAGAAAATATCCCGTTTATCAGGGAGAACCATCAGGACTTTATGGAGCAGTACAGGAGCTACCAGGAAATCTTAAGAGGTGTCTGCGGGGAGCCTGCCGGGGAAGAGGATGCGACGCAGTCGGAGAAACCGCCTGCGGACCAGTATCTTTTGGAGGCTTTTTATGAGGCGGTAAAAGAAGGGGCGCAGGCAATGGACTGTGACCTGATCGATGAAGCGTTTGGAGAGGTGGAGGCTTATGAGATTCCGGAGCCGGATGCTTCCATGATACGTGAGATTAAGGAAAAGGCAGACGGATTTGATTACCAGGGAATCCTGGAGATTTTGGATAAACGAAATGACATTGATGCGTAAATAGAAGTAAAAATCTTTGGCGTGGAGGAGTAGAGCAATATGGAGAAAATAGCACAGATTAATGATGTGGTAAATTCTTTTGCATGGGGGAGCTTTGGGGTGTTCCTGCTGATTGGGAGCGGAATCATCTGTACGGTCATTACCGGATTTTTTCAGATATCCCATATCAGGCACTGGTGGAAAAGGACGTTCGGCATCATATCAGGGGAAGGGCGCATCATCAATGATGCCGGTTCCGTTTCGCAGTTTAGGGCTTTCTGCCTGGCGCTCTGTGCTACCATCGGGACCGGGAATATCGCCGGTGTTTCGACCGCAATCTGTGTGGGAGGCCCCGGAGCAGTCTTCTGGATGTGGGTCGCGGCTTTTTTCGGCATGATGATCAAATATGCGGAAAATGTGTTAGGGATTTATTTCCGGCGGAGAAATTCAGAGGGTGCATGGTCCGGCGGTCCGATGTATTATCTGGCTGATGGTCTTGCGGAAGGACCTGGCTCAGGAAAGCATGGGAAAAGGATTGGAAAGTTTTTAGCATATTTGTTCTGCATTTTTACAGTTCTGGCATCCTTTGGTGTGGGAAATGTGGCACAGGTAAATAAAATCACGCTGAATGTGGAATCTGCCTTTTTAAAAGACATAAAGACTGGAAATGTTTTTGGGGTATCCGGTGCAAATCTGGGAATCGGACTGACGCTGATGTTTCTCGGGGCAATCATCATCATGGGCGGTGTCCGCAGGCTTGCCGCAGTTTCGGAAAAACTGGTCCCGTTTATGACGATTCTTTACATCGCGGGATGTCTGGTCGTGCTCCTCATGCATGTGGAGCAGCTTCCGGCTGCATTTGCCTCTATTTTCCGCTTTGCGCCTGGCTCCAAAGCCCTGGTGGGAGGAGCGACGGGAACGGCAGTGCAGGCAGCCATGAATACAATCAAAAGCGGCTGTAAAAGAGGTGTTTTTTCCAATGAGGCGGGGCTTGGCTCTTCTGTGATGGCACATATCAATTCGTGCGTCAGGGAGCCGGTCAGCCAGGGATTATGGGGCATCGCGGAGGTCTTTTTTGATACTTTTGTGGTCTGTACCATGACAGCAGTGGTGGTCCTGAGTTCCGGTTTCATCGACCTTTCCAAAGGAACTGTAAAGACCGGGATAGACGATGCCACCCTGGTAGCCAGAGCGTTCAGGGAGAGCTTAGGCCGTCCGGGAGAATGGTTCGTGGTGCTTTCCATCACCCTGTTTGCGTTTACGACGGTCATGGGGTGGTCCTATTACGGGGCGAAGGTCGTGGAGTACCTGTCCGGTGTGACCTGGGCAAAGATTTATCGTTCTTTTTTTGTGGTACTCATGGTCATTGGTGCAGTGATGGAATCCTCACTCGCATGGGATATTTCAGATACGTTCAATGGGCTGATGATGATTCCGAATCTGGTGGGAATTCTTTCACTGACACCGCTTATCGTTAAACTCACAAAAAATTACATTGACAGACGGCTGAAAGGAATGAAGATGACACCGATGCTTTCTTATCATCCGGACATTCAGAGCGAAGCAGAAAAAGCAGTGGAAAAAGGAGTGTCGTAGGCAAGTGCGAAACTCTGAGTTATGCTATGTGTGTTGTATATTCTGCACAAATAACAACACAGACACGCTCTCGCTTGGAAAACAGCATAGCGGTACCTAAAGCACCATAGTACGGTGCTTAAGTACCGATGCTGTTTTAACAGTCTGTGTATGTTATTGTGCAGCATATACAACATAATATAGAGAATTGAGAGTTTCGCAAGTGCCTAAAGAGGAGCAGTGTAAAGTAAGGAAAGGAGAGTCCCGGTTATATGAAGAAAAAGAGCATAGTCTATACGAA
>CADBMP010000150.1 GCA_902795775.1 uncultured Lachnospiraceae bacterium
AAAAAAAAAAAGAAAAGAGGAAAAAGCCATGAGAAAATATAATAAAGTATTTGCAACCGGATTGACCTGTCTTCTGACCACGAGCCTGCTGCTTGGAAATGTAGAGTACGCAACACATACCTACGCAGCTGAGCAGGCAGTAAAAAATAACAAAGTTACTGTGATGGCAGGCGCACTGAAGGAAAAGAAGGTCATTGAGAAAGAAGAATCCGTTTATGTGACCTTGGATTCATCTGGTGCAAAAAAGAAAATCATCGTATCAGACTGGCTGAAAAATTCCGGCATCAGCGGAACTGTAGAAGATTTTTCCACATTAAGTGATATCCAGAATACAAAAGGAAATGAGCCGTTCACACAGGACGGGGAAAAGCTTAGCTGGGAGACAGGTGAGGACGATATTTACTATCAGGGCACCACAGAGGCAGAGCTGCCGGTCGGTATGGAAATTACTTATAAATTGGATGGAAAAGACATTTTACCGAAAGACCTGTTGGGAAAGAGCGGAAAGTTAGAGATTCATATTCTTTATAAAAATAATTCAAAGCAAATGGTAAAGGTAGGGGAAAAGGAAAAGGAAATTTACACACCATTTTTAATGGCAACGGGAATGTTCCTTCCGGTGGAGCATTTTTCCAATGTAAATGTGGACAATGGAAAGGTCGTTTCCGAAGGGGATAATGATATTGTGGCAGTTTACGGCATGCCTGGATTAAAGGAAAGCCTTGATTTAGATAACATTGATTTTGGCGAGGATTCTGATATTGATTTAGAAAAATTAAAGGACAAAATGACAGACTCTGCCACGATTACGGCAGACGTGACGGATTTTGAGATGGGGCAGTCCTACACCGTTGCAACGCCAAATCTGTTCAGCAGCTTTGATTTTGCAGAAATCAAGGATACCGATGATTTAGAGGATAAGATGGATGAGCTGACAGATGCAGCAAATGACCTTGTGGATGGTTCTGATAAGATTAGTGATGGCTTAGATACGTTAGATGAAAATTTTGGAAAATACAAGGATGCCATTAAAAAGCTTCATAAGGGCGTAAAGAAGTTAGATGACGGAAGTGTTGCCATCAAAAAAGCAACGAAGGATTATACGAGTGCCACTGATAAGCTTTTGGGTGCAGTAGGTTCATATGCAGACGGTACGAAAAAGTATGCGGCAAATGAAAAGAAGTATGATGCTGCTGCGAAAAAACTGGTGGCAGGCATTGGCGAACTCTATAATGGAGTAAAGCTTTTCCCGAAATCCTACGGTGAGTTCCATGAAAAGCTGGGAGAATATACTTCCGGTGTCAATGAGCTCCTTTCAAAGGAGAACATGGAAAAATTATCAGGCGGCGCATCTGCGCTTGGTGCAGGAGTAAAGACCATCAACGAATCTGCAAACAAATTAAACCAGGCTAAGTCAGGGGTAGATACTGCAGTTGCAGGTTTGGAGGAGCTTTTGAAGAATTATAAGGCACTTGCGGCAGCAGAAACGGATCCGGTGAAGAAAGCAACGTATGAAAAAATGGCAGAGAGCATGGAAAAGGCAGTGGCAGGCACGAAACAGTATGTGGCAGGAGCAGAAGCATTTGTGGCAGCAGTGGATGTGGCAACAAATGGAAAAGCAGATGGGGAGGCAGATGCGAACGGGCAGAAGGATTTGGCCGCAGGCATAGTTTCTTTAGGAAGTGCAGCAGAAAAAATGTCCGGTTATGCAGACAAACTTCGCGATTCTAAAGCTCCTTTAATGGAAGCAAGCGGGAAAATCCAGTCAAGTATTGGTACGGTAGCAGAAAATCTGGGAAAGGCAAGTGCTGGTGGAAATGAGCTGGTAAAGAATAACAAAAAACTGGCAGAAGGTGCAGATGCTTTGATTAAAAATGCAGGGAAACTGAAATCGAATTCCAAAAAGCTGACAGATAACAGCAGCAGTTTCCGGGATGCCACGAAACAGCTTGAAAAAGGAACCTCAGAACTTCTGTCCGGGGTAGAGACACTGACGGACAAGACAGGGGATGTTTCTAAGGGAATCCATAAGCTGTCCAAGGGTTCCGGGGATTTGCTGGATGGTATGAAGAAGTTTAAAAAGAAGGGTGTCCTGAAACTGAAAAATACTCTTTTAGACCTTCTGGATGGTGCAGAGGATATTCAGGATACTGCAGAGGCAATCTCTGATGCATCAAAGGAATATAAAAGCTTTTCCGGCATTGTAAAAGGCATGGAAGGAAATGTCAAGTTCATCATGACGACGGATGAAATCAGGAAAGAGGATTAGTATTGAGTGCTTTTGCAGCTCTGTTATGCACACGCCGGCATGTAGAAATTTTGCAGCAGAGCTGCATGAGGGCGGCAATATACCAAAGGTACATTTGGCGGGATAAGAGGGGGAAAAGCCCCCTCTCCTGCCCGATTGTCCAAAGGGCACGGACAAATTTACGAAAAAACGATATATTAGTACCGGAACAACGGAAAGGAATGATTGCTGTGGGAAAGATAGAGGATAAAAAGAAGCAGAAGAAAGAAGCCCTGTTAGTTTCGGCAATGGAGCTCTTTACGGAAAAGGGAATCGAAGAAACCTCCATTTCAGAAATCGCAAAGAATGCAAAAATGGCAAAGGGAACATTTTATCTTTATTATAAAGATAAATATGAAATCAGGGATCATCTGGTCACAAGAAAGGCAAATGAGATTTTTGAAAAGGCAAGGGAAGGGCTTGCAAAGAAACTGGCGGATCCGTATTCCTGTGATGTGGAGGAGTGCATTATATATCTTGTGGAAAATATTATCTGTCAGTTCAAGGAAAGTCCATTTCTGCTGAAATTCATAGCAAAAAATTTAAGCTGGGGGATTTTTTCCAATATCCGGATACGGGATCTGGACAATAAAAACTGCATGGATATTTTTGATGATCTTTTGATGTTTTCCAAAAAGCAGTATCGTCAGAAAGAGTTGATGATTTATATGATTGTGGAGCTTGTCAATTCTACCTGTTATAATGTGATTTTATATCATATGCCGGTGGAGATTGAAAAGTTAAAAGACGATTTGATTTTGGCAATCCAGAGTATTTTGAAACAGTTTGAATGTACGGAACGTTACAATGCACAGGTACATGTAAGTTCGGGGCTTTCCCGGAGGGAAAGCGCATAAGGCACGCCGTTTTTTTTTCGTGAGATGGTCTTTTCGCAGAGAAATTTTATTGCTGCAGGTCATACACATATGTGAAATGTAACAAGGTTTGCAGTGCTTTGTCGCATAGGGTGCGGTTTTGGTGAGGAATGTCGAAATATGTAGTATTTTTATCGTGTTTTTTAGAAAAATAAGTAGAACAAAAAAATTCTTTATGATAAAATAAAACCACTTCATGGTTTTATCATACGAAAATTGCAAAACCAGCAATTTTCGAAGATGTCCAAAAGGCATGGACAAATTGAAGAGCAGTGCAGAAATGAGGTTTTTTATGGGAAATGCAATGTCGGAATATGTAGATGAGCTTTTAGCGAGTGGAAGTCTGGAAAAGGGGCGTTTTGCCGAGCTGTTAAAATATCGCAATCTGGAATCAACGAAAGAGCTTTTTGACCGGGCAGACAGGCTGAGGAATCAGGTACAGGGGAAACGGGTGACTGTCTGTGGAAGACTTATGATCAGCAATTATTGTAAAAATGAATGTAAAATGTGTGGAATCAGAAGGGATAACCGGTTTGTGCAGAGGTTTCGCCTGTCAGAGGAGCAGATTCTGGACTATGTGGATGAATTTTACAGTAAAGGGATCCGGTCGGTGCTGTTAGAAAGCGGTGAAGATTCGTTCTTAACGGAGGATGGAATTACGGAAATCATACATATGGTAAAGGAAAGTTTTTCGGGCTTACAACTTTTTCTGGCTTTCGGTGAAAGGAAAAAGACCTCATTTGTAAAATGGAAAGAGGCGGGTGCAGAGGGATATTTTATCAATCATGGAAGTGAAAATGAGCAGCATTTTAAAAAAATTTTTCCTTCCAATATGTCACCACTGTTAAAAAAACAAAGCCTGTGGGAATTAAAAGAGGCAGGCTACAGGGTTGGAAGCCATTTCCTGATTGGGACTCCTTATCAGACAGTGGAGCATGTTTTGGAAGATATTTATTTTCTGAAAACGCTGCGGCCGGATTTCCTTTCTGTGGGAGCTTTTCTGCCTGTTTCGAAAAGTGTCTTTGCAGATCAACGAAGCGGCAATGGAGAGATGGCACTCTATTTGATGGCTGTTTTTCGGCTGATGCTGCCGGGCTGCCACATTTTTGCGTCACCGAGCATAGACTGTGTTTATGCAGATGGAAGGATTACAGCATTTGATGCGGGGGCAGATATGCTTCTGGTGGATGTTTCTGATATTGCCCTGGTAGAGCGGTATGGCGTTTATGAGCGGAAGCACAGGAGACTTGCATTGCCTGCAGATAATCTGGCAGTCTTTATTGACCGTCTGGAGGAAAGAGGCTTTACTGTAATATGACAGAGGACAGAAATGAAAATGGAAGGACAGTAATTCTGTGGGATGTTGACCTTGTGTGGGTGGAAGAATTAAGGGAAAGGCTTAGGGCATCCGGTATATGCTGTGAGGAAGCAGATGACCGGGAGGAGTTAAGGCAGATGCTTTGTCGGAAGAGTTTCATTATCTGCATTTTGTCCGAAAAGGCATTCGCAGAGGCATGGGAAATGTTTCAGAAGGGGCAGTGCTGTCATGTGGTACTTGTGTTGGAACATGAGGATATTGAGGCAGAGCTTTTGGCGTTAAGGGTGGGTGTTTTGGATGTGCTCATAAAGGAAAAGGGAGCAGAGTTAGCAGCAGAACGTATCAGGCGTTTGATTATCCGGACGGAAGAAATGGAATGGCATGGACTATCAGGAGAAAGGGAGGAAATATTTGAAAAAGCATTTTCAGGGATTCATTTTACAAATTTAGAAAAGAAGGTGTTAAGGGAATTGTTTACAAAAGAGGAGCAGGTAGTTTCCAGATGGGAGTTGATCTGCCGCTTTTGGGGAAAAGAAGAAAAAAATGTCCGGGTTGTGGACACTGTGGTGAAACAGCTTCGGAAAAAAATGAAAAATACAAATTATCTGATACAGGGAATTTATGGGAAAGGATATCTTTTAAAAAAATACTGTGATAGAACGATACGCTGATGGGCATCGCTGATGGGCAAAGGAAAAGAATTCATAAAAATCAGTTTGAGAATGGAGAAAAAATGAAGACGATAATCATTAGTGATGACAGAAACGATGTTCTGTTTTTTGAACGGTATGCGGCGGAAATGGAAAGCATTGAAATTGCAGGTGTGTTTTTGGAGGGGATGGGAGCTGTTTCTTTTTTGGAAAATCATGATGCGGAACTGGCCATTCTGGATGTCCAGAAAAAAGGGATTAATGGTGTTGCGTTAGGTCAGCTTCTTCGTTCCGTTTGTCCGGAGATTGTATTGATTTATATAATGGAAGACGAGGAATATTCCATGGAGGCGGCCATGTTACATGCAGCAGCATATCTTCTGAAGCCCTTTACAAAAATGGAGGCAGATTATGCGGTTCAGACAGCCAGACTGTATTTTAAACGGCATCGTCATAAGATTTTCATTAAAACATTCGGATATTTTGATGTGTTTGTGGATGGAACGCCGATTATGTTCCGGAGTGGAAAGGCAAAGGAGCTTTTGGCACTTCTGGTAGACAGGCAGGGCGGTACTGTGAATACGGAGCAGATTATCTGTGCTTTATGGGAGGACAGGCCAAATGATGAAGCAACACAGAATTTATGCAGTAAAACAGCAAAGACATTAAAACAGGAATTAAAGGAACATGGGATAGAAGAAATTTTAATTGTGAACCGCAGCATGAAACGGGTCAATACGGATATTTTTACCTGTGACCTGTATGAGCTTTTAAAAGAGGAGGCACTGGCGAAAAAGCAGTTTGTGGGAGATTACATGTTAGAGTATAGCTGGGCAGAAGAAAGAATGGCAGGACTTAGTAAATATTTGTAAAAAAATGTGAAATATGAAAAATTGCAAAAACAGCAATTTTCTGGTTATGTCCAAAAAACATGGACAAATTTATGAAAAAATTAATATTATTTTTTATTAAAAAAGAATGTAAAATCTTCATGGATTCGGCACGTATCGGGATAACGGGTCGAAAAAGTGAAGATTTTTTATTTTCGATTCCTTTTGAATTCCATTTATGCTACTTTTGTTTTCATTTTAGGGATAATATAATACAAACATCTCTCAAAATTTTGTGAGAAAACGTTGAAAAAATAAAACAGATAGAAATGGAGGTCAAAAATGGAAGAAAAAAGTATCAAGGTTGTGATTGCAGACATTAGTGTACAGGACAGGGAAAGCAAAGAACGGAGTCTGGAAGAAGCGGGAATGAAGATTATTTTATCTACGGGAAATGGGAGCAAAGCACTGGATGCCATAAGAAAGCAGGAACCGGATGTAGTAGTTATGGATATGGTATTGCCGGGAATTGATGCGATTGGAATTATAGAAGAAATTGAAAAAATGGAACAGAAAAGACCTGTCATTATCATAGAAACAGCATTGCGCATGGAAAATCTGGTGGCGCGTGCCCTGGAGGCAGGAGCAGATTATTACATGATGAAGCCTGTATCGAACCGGATGCTGGTAAAAAGGATTTTTCAGCTTTTGGAACAGGAGCCGTTACAGGCAGGAGAAAATGAGGGGAAAGAGAAAAAAGAATTATCCGGGGGAGTTATAAAGACAGAGGAACATGCTTTAGAAGATCCTGTTTCAGCAGATTTTACAGGAGAGCGGATGAAGAAAGAGAATAAAAGGTTTTCCGGGGATTTGGAGGTGGATGTGACCAATATTCTGTTAGAAATCGGGATTCCGGCACATATTAAGGGATATCAGTACATCAGGGAAGGAATCATCATGTCGTTTTATGACCGGAATATGCTGCATTATATTACGAAGTTTCTATATCCGGCCATTGCAAAAAAGTATAAAACAACTGCTTCCAGTGTAGAAAGAACGATTCGCCATGCCATAGAGATTGCATGGAGCAGGGGTGATATAGAAATTTTAGAGGAAATTTTTGGGAATACGGTGTCTGCGGGAAAGGGAAAGCCTACAAACTCCGAGTTTATGGCACTTTTAACGGACAGGCTCCGTTTGGAGTATCGGAGAAACAGCAGGGTATCGTAGACTTGACGATTTTTGATAATTACGCTATAATGAATTCTAATTGCGTAGAAATAGAAAAGCTTTTGTGTGATTGGCTTTAATTTTTCAGAATGGAATTTATACTGCGTATAAAATTTATACTGCATATAAATCATTTGATTTTTAATAGCCGGAGTGATAAATGCAAAAAATGCACAGGGGCGCATAAGGAGGGATTCAAATGCGTGCAAGCTCTATGATGTCTCTGACGGAAACGTTAGATAATAAATTTGACGAATTGGTAGAAATCTGTATGAAATCAGGTGCGATTGACCAGAATTTATATCAGGAATATGATGTAAAAAGAGGTCTGCGTGACAGTACAGGGAAAGGTGTTCTTACAG
>CADBMP010000151.1 GCA_902795775.1 uncultured Lachnospiraceae bacterium
TGGACTAAATGATATCTGCCAAAAATCCATATATGCAAGATTTTAGGCAGATATCATAAGTCCAGTTAATTAAAAACCTCAATACTAAGCAAAAAACATTATAGCAAAGGTGGTAGTGCCTGACAAGTGAAAAAGTAAATAAAGTTATCAAAAAAAATCATAAAAATAGGAATGGTTTACCTGCCAGGACAGAGTGCTGCCCCCCTGATTGTTGACAACATACAAATGATGCTATATATTTCAGGCAGATATCATAAGTCCGGTTAATAATAAACTCAATATTTTGGAATCTGTAAGGGGAAGTTTTTTTGCTGTTCACAGCCGATTTTTACTGGAATTTTTGACAAAATCTTATATTTATAATAAAAATCTTATAAAACCTATTGACATACTAGGCAAATAATGATATTATGTGTTCATCCCAAGGGAAAACAGATGGAAAATTAAAAACGAAAAAATAAAAAGAGAAAAGGAGATTACAATATGAGCGATTATAAATTTGAAACATTACAGTTACACGTAGGACAGGAAGAAGCAGACCCGGCAAGTGATGCACGTGCCGTTCCAATTTATCAGACCACTTCATATGTATTTCATAACAGCAAACATGCGGCAGACCGCTTTGGATTAGCAGATGCGGGAAATATTTATGGCAGGCTGACAAATTCCACACAGGATGTATTGGAAAAGAGACTGGCGGCATTAGAGGGCGGAAGCGCAGCTTTGGCAGTAGCTTCCGGTGCGGCAGCCATTACATATACCATTGAGGCATTGGCAGCGAACGGTGGACATATTGTGGCGCAGAAGACGATTTATGGAGGAAGTTATAATCTGTTAGAGCATACGCTGCCACAGTATGGAATTGAGACTACATTTGTAGATGCACATAATCTTACGGAAGTAGAAAATGCTATCAAGGAGAATACGAGGGCCATTTATCTGGAAACGCTGGGAAATCCGAACAGTGACATTCCGGACATTGATGCAGTGGCAGAAATTGCACATAAGCATGGACTTCCGCTGGTAATTGATAATACCTTTGGCACACCGTACCTGATTCGCCCGATTGAGCATGGGGCTGATATTGTGGTACATTCTGCCACAAAATTCATTGGCGGACATGGAACCACACTTGGCGGCATCATTGTGGAGTCCGGAAAATTTGACTGGAAGGCAAGTGGAAAATATCCAAACATTGCAGACGCAAATCCAAGTTATCATGGAGTATCCTTTTACGATGCAGTGGGTCCGGCAGCCTTTGTGACCTATATCCGCGCAATCCTGTTAAGGGATACCGGTGCCACGATTTCGCCATTCAATGCATTTCTTTTATTGCAGGGTGTGGAGACGCTTTCCCTGCGTTTAGAGAGACATGCAGAAAATACGAAGAAGGTTGTGGAGTATTTGAGTAAGCATCCGCAGGTGGAGAAGGTCAATCATCCATCCCTGCCGGATCATCCGGACCATGCGCTGTATGAAAAGTATTTCCAAAATGGCGGAGCCTCCATCTTTACCTTTGATATCAAGGGAGGACAGGAAGAAGCATGGAAATTCATTGATAACTTAAAGATTTTCTCCCTGCTTGCAAATGTGGCAGATGTGAAGAGCCTTGTGATTCATCCGGCATCCACTACGCACTCCCAGTTATCTGAGGAGGAGCTTTTGGACCAGGGAATCCGCCCGAATACCATCCGGCTTTCTATTGGAACAGAGCATATTGACGATATCATTGCGGATTTGGAAAATGGGTTTGCCGGTGTAAAATAAGGGAAATTATAATAAGGAAAAATGTAAAAATGGCAATTTTTCGGTTATGTCCATTGCTTGCAGGCAGGCTTTGAAAGCATGGACGAATGTTAGGAAACAGGAATAAAAAAGATTGTTTTGCATATGGATTTTCATTCTCTGAAAAATATAGGCGTGGTCATTATATATGGCTGCGCCGTTTTTTTAGTTCGCCCAGCATGGGCGTAATCTAATCGGTGAAAGTCCGTAGAGTGCCCTGATAGTGGGAAACTCACAGCCGATGGCAA
>CADBMP010000152.1 GCA_902795775.1 uncultured Lachnospiraceae bacterium
ATGTAGAATAAAACAGGCAGAATGGAAAAATTCCATCTGCCTGTTTGTTTTTTGGTCTTTTATCTTTCCTTAAGAGCTGTACAAAAACTCCCAAAAAGTTTATGCTACAGCAGTTTCTTGTATGATTATCCCATTACTACGGTAACATTATACTCCGTTTTCCCTTTTTCGTAAGGAATGACAGTCGTTCCAGTGTATTCTTTGCCATCCACGATAAGTTTTTTCACACCTTTTTCTACTTTATCCGGATTTTCTACGGTAATCTTATAAGTGCCTTCCCTGTATTTACGTGTCATGGTAAATCCGGTTCCCATTTCAGAAGGAACGCAAGGATCCACGCTAAGACCTGTAAGTGTTGGCACTACGCCCAAAATGTACTGGGATACATTCACAAAGGTCCATGCTGCCGTACCGGTCAGCCAGCTGTTCTTTGCTTGTCCAAAGAATTTCGCATCCTTTCCGGCAATCATCTGTGAATATACATAAGGCTCGGTGCAGTGAATTTCGCTGATATCTTCAATGTAAGCAGGGCAGGTCCTTTTATAGATTTCAAATGCCCTGTTTCCACGCCCGATTACTGTTTCTGCACAAGAGACCCAAGGGTTGTTGTGGCAGAAAATTCCGGCGTTCTCTTTATATCCTGGCGGATAAGAGGTAATTTCACCAAGTTCTAAGTGGTATCTTGTGTAAGCAGGCTGTAAGAGGACAATGCCGTATTTCGTATCCAGTTTTTCTTTTACGGAATCCAGTGCCTTCTTTGCTTCGCCTGTTTCCACGCCCACGCCTGCAAGCACACAGAAGCCCTGTGGTTCAATGAAAATCTGTCCTTCATCACATTCTTTGGAGCCGACTTTCTTACTTTCAGCATCATATGCGCGGATGAACCATTCCCCGTCCCAGCCGTCTTTTAAGATGGCTTTGTCCATTTCCTCCACTTCCTTTAACACGCGGTCTGCTTCCGCCTGGTCGCCGGTAAAGGCACAGAGGTCTGCATATTCCTTTCCGTATTTTACGAACATGCCACCAATAAATACAGATTCTGCCACAGGACCCTCGCTTGGTCCAAAGGTCTGGAAGGATTCTCCAGGATGTTCAGAAAAGCAGTTCAGGTTCAGGCAGTCGTTCCAGTCAGCCCGCCCGATCAGTGGGAGATTATGAGGTCCTTTGTGCGTGACAATGTAATCAAAGGAGCGTTTCAAATGTTCCATCAGAGGCACAGCCTTAGATTCATCATTATCAAACGGAACCATTTCATTTAAGATGGAAGTATCTCCTGTTTCGCGGATATAAGCAGAAACGCAGGCAATCAGCCAGAGCGGGTCATCATTAAAGCCGGAACCGATATCTGCATTTCCTTTTTTCGTGAGCGGCTGGTACTGATGGTAAGAGCTTCCGTCTTCAAATTGGGTAGAAGCGATATCAATGATTCTTTCCCTTGCACGCTCAGGAATCAGGTGCACGAAGCCCAAAAGATCCTGGCAGGAGTCACGAAAGCCCATTCCGCGGCCGATTCCTGATTCATAGTAAGAAGCAGAACGTGACATATTAAATGTGACCATGCACTGGTACTGGTTCCAGATATTGACCATGCGGTCTAATTTTTCTTCGTCTGATTTTACAGTAAATTTGGAGAGGAGCTCCTCCCAGTTGTCTTTCAATGCTTTTAAGGCTGCATCGACCTGTTCATCTGTCTTGTATTTTGCAAGAAGTTCGTCCGCAGGCTTTTTGTTGATGACATCCTGTGCCGTAAATTTCTGGTCATTTGGATTTTCACAGTAGCCTAAAACGAAAATCAGGCTCTTGGATTCTCCCGGTGCAAGAGTGATATTGATCTGATGGGAACCGATTGGATACCATCCGCTTGCAACAGAGTTATGTGACTTTCCTTCCTCTACGACCTGTGGGTCATTTACGCCCCGGTATGCACCTAAGAATTCATCCCTGCTGGTATCAAAGCCATCTACCGGGCAGTTGACAGAGTAAACAGCATAATGGTTACGACGTTCGCGGTATTCTGTTTTATGGTAAATGGTGGAATCGATGACTTCCATTTCGGCAATATTCAAATTACGCTGGAAATTTGTCATATCGTCCATTGCGTTCCAGAGGCAGAATTCTATGTAAGAAAATACGGTAAAATTCTTTGTTTCATTTGATTCATTTGTTATGACCAGACGGTTTATTTCGCAGCTGTCCCCGATTGGCACAAAGGCTAAAAGGGAAGCTTTCAGTCCGTTCTTTACAGAGGTAAATGTGCTGTAACCCATACCATGACGGCATTCATAAGAATCAGGCTCTGTTTTTACCGGCTGCCAGCCCGGATTCCAGACAGTATCGCCATCCTTGATATAATAGTAGCGGCCGCCCTCGTCGTTTGGTATGTTATTATAGCGGTAGCGTGTGATGCGCAGAAGTTTTGCGTCTTTATAAAAGCTGTAACCGCCGCAGGTATTGGAAATCAGTGAAAAGAAATCGGTACTTCCTAAGTAGTTGATCCAGGGCAGCGGGGTTTTTGGGGTAGTAATCGCATACTCCTTTGCTTCATCATCAAAAAAACCAAATTTCATAATTCTCCTCCATTCTGAAATAAATTATGGAAAGTGAAACAGCTGTGTCTGTGGTGGAAAAATCATTACAGTTCATATATGTACATGAAGTGTAACAAAGAACCTGTTTCCTGTTGTAAAAATGTACAAAAATATACTGTTTTCTTCCATTTGTTGATAAAAAAAGTATAACTTAAAACAACATAAAAAGCAAGTAAAATGGATTAATAAACAGAATTTTCAATGAAATCGGTGATTATTTGGGAAAGGTGCTGAAAAATATGTGGCGGGAGCCGGCAAAGAAGCTCTGTGATGTCATGATCTTCCGGGGCTTTTAAAGACTTTTCTGTAAAAAATTCGGATGGTGAAATGCTTAGGTAATAGCATATTTCAAAAAAAGCCTGCATGGTGGGAAAGTGGTTCCCGACTTCGATGCTGTTGATGTAATTTTTGTTCTGTCCGAGATCCAGGCTCATTTTTCTGGCACTTACGCCTTTACGTTCTCTGAGTGCGGATAATCTTAGACCAAAATTTTTTTTACTGTAGATTTCCAGAAATCTGATGTATTCTTCCTGTTTCATAGGTTTCCTCACGTTCTTGTGCATTGTTTGATAGGTATTATTTTAGCAATTTTTTATTTGCTATGTGCCATCATAAAAGAGGAACATATCTAAAATACCTCTTTGAAAGTGGCATTTTAAAAAAAATAAAGCATTGAATCAATCACACTTGTTTTATAAAATAATGTAACTACTTTTCGACCCGTCCTGACAAAGTTGGTGATTGATTTAGAAAAATGGTTGTGATAAAATGGTCGCATAGGCAGACCGAAGGTTTTTCGAGTGGCTTTTGCCTGTCCATCAATAAATTCTTTGTGTCTGTGCGCTGTCCGGCACAGGGAATTTCATTATCTTAAATTAAATAAGGAAAAAGCAGCGCAGAAATGAGGATTGTAAATGAAGTATTTTGGTACAGACGGTTTCAGGGGAGAAGCAAATGTAACTTTGAATGTAGTACATGCATATAAGGTCGGAAGGTTTTTAGGCTGGTATTTCGGAAAAGAACATAAGGCAAAAATCGTAATAGGAAAGGACACCAGACGTTCCAGTTATATGTTTGAGGATGCGCTTTGTTCCGGCCTTACGGCGAGCGGGGCAGATGTATTTCTTCTGCATGTGACACCGACTCCGAGTGTTTCTTATGTGGTACGTACTGAACAGTTCGACTGTGGAATCATGATTTCCGCAAGCCATAATCCGTATTATGATAATGGAATCAAGGTAATCAACGGGAACGGGTATAAGCTGGAAGCGGAAATCGAAGAAAAAATTGAAGAATATATTGACGGACCGGAGGATGCCATTCCGTATGCCACCGGTGCGGATATCGGCTGTACGGTAGATTATGCTATTGGCAGGCATCGATACATAGGTTATCTGATGTCACTTGCCACACGTTCCTTCAAGAACGTGAAGGTCGGTCTGGACTGTGCAAACGGCTCTGCATATTCAGTGGCAAAGGGAGTTTTTGATGCACTTGGTGCAAAAACTTACGCAATCGGCATGGAACCGGATGGAACAAATATCAACCGGGAGTGCGGCTCTACGCACATTGAACATCTGCAGAGATACGTAAAAGAAAGGGAGCTGGATATCGGTTTTGCTTTTGACGGGGATGCTGACCGGTGCATGGCAATCGACGACCAGGGAGAGGTCATTGACGGGGATGCAATCCTTTACCTGTGCGGCTGTTATTTAAAAGAAAAAGGAGAGTTGAATAATAACACCATTGTAACTACTGTCATGTCAAATCTCGGATTATATAAGGCACTGGATAAAAAAGGCATTCGGTATGAAAAAACAGCAGTCGGGGATAAATACGTAAATGCAAATATGGTGGAAAATAACCATTCCCTTGGCGGGGAGCAGTCCGGGCACATCATCTTCAGTAAATATGCAGTGACCGGGGATGGCGTGCTGACTTCCCTGATGCTGATGGAAGTGATGCTGGAAAAAAAGCAGAAGCTTTCTGAGCTGAGAAAGGATTTAAAGATATATCCGCAGGTCTTAAAAAATGTCAGGGTGAAAAACAAAGAGGCAGCCATGCATGATGAGGATGTGCTGGCAGCCGCCAGAAAGGTAGAGAAGGTCCTGGGAGAAGATGGCCGTATTTTGTTAAGGGAAAGCGGTACAGAGCCTCTTGTACGTATCATGGTGGAAGCTGGAACAGAAAAGATGTGCCATGAACTTGTGGATCAGGTAGCAGATGTTCTTGCAAAAAAAGGTCATGTGAAATTATAAATATAAAAAATTACTTGCTTTTGTAAAGCGTATCATGTATATTATGAAGTTAGGGCAGAAGTAGAAAAATTCTTCTGCTGCCATGTGAAGTGTTTTTGCTGCTGACGGTCTGAAAAAGAGCCGTGTGCCGGTGTTTTATTCGTTCGGACGTGGGCGTTTGCAGACGGAGTGGTGAGAGCATAAATAGTAACTGTTTTTTGCCATTGTATGTAATGTAAGCAAAAGAAGGTGAAGAAATAAAAGATACGAGTGAGCGGTAAAACACATATTGCCCACAAGTATGATTTAAAATTTATCAGGAGGAATAATCAGAATGAGTGTACAGGTTGAAAAGTTAGAAAAAAGTATGGCAAAGCTTACGATTGAGGTGTCTGCAGAGGTTTTTGGCACTGCAATGAATCAGGCATACCAGAAGATGAAGAAGAGAATTTCGATTCCGGGTTTTCGTAAGGGAAAGGCACCTCGTGCAATGGTGGAAAAAATGTATGGACCGGGTATTTTTTATGAGGAGGCAGCAAATATAGCCATTCCTGATGCTTATGAGGAGGCGGCAAAGGAAAGCGGTCTGGATATCGTTGCCCAGCCGGAGATTGATGTGGTTCAGATTGAAAAAGGACAGCCATTCATCTTTACAGCAACGGTAGCTGTAAAGCCGGAGGTCACACTTGGTGATTATAAAGGGATTGAGGTAGAAAAGCAGAATACAGAAGTAACAGATGAGGATGTAAACGCAGAGCTTGACAAGGTAAGAGAAAAGAATTCCCGTATGATTACCATTGATGAAAGGGCAACGGAGGACGGAGATACGGTTGTCATTGATTTTGATGGTTTTGTGGACGGAGAACGTTTTGAGGGTGGAAAGGCAGAGGATTATGAACTGGTATTAGGTTCCCATTCCTTCATTGATACCTTTGAAGAACAGCTGGTCGGAAAGAATATCGGTGATGAGGTAGATGTGAACGTGACCTTCCCTGACCAGTATCAGGCGGAGGAATTACAGGGAAAACCTGCTCTGTTCAAAGTCAAGATTAAAGAAATCAAGGTTAAGGAGCTTCCGGAGTTAGATGATGACTTTGCACAGGATGTTTCAGAGTGCGATACTCTTGAGGAATATAAAGAGGAAACAAAAAAGAAACTTTCCGAGGCAAAGGAAGAGGCTGCAAAGAACCAGAAGGAATCAGCAGTCATTGATAAAATCATAGAAAACGCACAGATGGAGATTCCGGAGCAGATGCTGAATGCACAGGTTCGTCAGATGACACAGGAATTTGCGCAGAGATTACAGATGCAGGGATTATCTTTAGAGCAGTATATGCAGTTTACGGGAATGTCTCCACACAGCCTTACAGAGGAAATCAAGCCGCAGGCATTAAAGCGTATTCAGAGCCGTCTGGTGCTGGAAGCAGTTGCAGATGCAGAAAATATCGAGGTGTCTGAGGAAGATATTGATAAGGAAATCGGAGAAATGGCAAAGATGTACCAGATGGAGGCAGAAAAGCTGAAAGAAACTATCGGCGAAGAAGAAAAAAAGCATATCAGCAGGGATATTGCAGTACAGAAGGCAGTAGAGCTTGTTGTGGATGCAGCAGTAGAGAAGTAGTATTGCCTGTCTTTCGGAAGGGTATTGAAATATTAGAAAAAATAAGGATGTGTATCAGGAAGACTGTCTGCTGCCGGAATGGTGGAACATCATATGGCAGCAGGGAAACGGTGAAAGAGGAGAAAGGAGTATTAAAATGGGATATAGCATTCCATACGTGGTTGAAAAAACGAGCAGCGGAGAGCGTTCGTATGATATTTATTCCAGATTGTTACAGGATCGTATCATTATGCTTTCCAATGAAGTAAATGATGATGTGGCAAGCTTGATCGTGGCACAGCTTCTGTTTCTGGAGTCGCAGGACCCGGCAAAGGATATTTCATTGTATATCAACAGTCCGGGCGGGTCTGTCAGTGCCGGCTTTGCCATTTATGACACAATGAATTACGTGAAGTGCGATGTATCCACAATCTGTATGGGGATGGCTGCCAGCATGGGAGCATTTCTTCTTGCAGGTGGTGCAAAAGGAAAGCGTTATGCACTTCCGAATGCGGAAATCATGATTCATCAGCCATCCGGCGGTGCCAGAGGGCAGGAAACGGAAATCCGTATTGTGGCAGAGCAGATTTTAAAGACAAGGGAACGTTTGAACCGGATCCTTTCTGAAAATACAGGGAAACCTCTGGATGTAATTGCAGTGGATACGGAACGTGATAATTATATGTCGGCAGAAGAAGCAAAGGCTTATGGCCTGGTCGATGAAATTATCATGAACAGAAAGGAAAATAAATAATAACCAGTAAATGAAACAGTAAACAGTAATCCAATATATGAAATGGGGGTTTTTAAGAATATGCCGGGAAAAAGAGAGGATGGTACGTTTAAGTGTTCTTTTTGCGGAAAAACACAAAATCAGGTACACAAGCTGATCGCAGGGCCAAGTGGTGTATATATATGTGACCAGTGTATTGAGCTCTGCTCTGAAATCATTGATGAAGAGTTTGGTGACAGGGATGTTTCGTATGATGAAAATCTGGAGATCAATCTTTTAAAGCCAAGAGAAATCAAAGAGTTTTTGGATGATTATGTAATTGGGCAGGAGGAGGCCAAAAAGGTCCTTTCTGTGGCGGTGTATAATCATTATAAAAGGGTGCTTTCGGAAAAGAGCATGGATGTTGAACTTCAGAAAAGTAACATCCTGATGCTTGGACCGACTGGTTCAGGCAAGACTTTCCTTGCGCAGACCCTGGCAAAAATTTTGAATGTTCCTTTTGCTATCGCAGATGCTACAGCACTTACTGAGGCTGGATATGTCGGAGAGGATGTGGAGAATATTCTGTTAAAGATCATCCAGGCAGCAGATTATGATATGGAGCGTGCAGAGCATGGCATTATCTATATTGACGAAATAGACAAGATTACCAGAAAGGGAGAGAATGTATCCATTACCAGGGATGTTTCCGGGGAAGGGGTACAGCAGGCACTTCTTAAGATATTGGAAGGGACTGTGGCAAGTGTACCGCCGCAGGGAGGAAGAAAGCATCCGCATCAGGAATTTTTCCAGCTCGATACTACCAATATCCTGTTTATCTGCGGAGGAGCTTTTGACGGTCTGGATCATATCATTGGTTCCAGAATCGGAAAAAAGGCGATTGGTTTTAATACGGAGCTTAGTGAAAAGGTGGACGATAATGTTGGCGAGCTCTTTAAGCAGGTTCTCCCGGAAGATTTGATGAAATTCGGGCTGATACCGGAGTTAATCGGCAGGGTGCCGGTTACTGTGGCGTTAGACCTGTTAGACCAGAGGGCATTGGAACGCATCCTGGTAGAGCCGAAAAATGCAATTACAAAGCAGTATGAAAAGCTCTTTGAAATGGATGATGTAAAGCTTACATTCCATGAGGATGCCATCAAAGCGGTCGCAAAGAAATCATTTGACAGAAAGACAGGTGCCAGAGGACTTCGTGCCATTATGGAGGCTGTCATGATGGATGCCATGTATGAAGTGCCTTCTGACGAGAACATTAAAGAATGTGTCATCACAAAGGAAGCAGTGGAGGGCGAAGAACAGCCAAGACTGATTCTTGTAGATAATCAGGTAAAGATGCTTCCGAAAAGAAATAGAAAATCAGATAGTGCGGAGGATGAGATTGCATAAACAGGGATTATGAAAATAAAAAGCGTAAATTTGGAAACGGTCTGCGGCGTCACAAGTAAAATACCGCAGAATAAAATGATAGAGATCGCATTTGCAGGAAGGTCAAATGTGGGAAAATCCTCGTTGATAAATGCGCTGATGAATCGGAAAAATTATGCAAAAACTTCAAGCCAGCCCGGTAAAACACAGACAATAAATTTTTATAATATCAATGAAGAATTTTATCTTGTGGATTTACCGGGATATGGCTTTGCAAAAGCATCACCGGAGCTGAAAAAAAAATGGGGCAGGATGATTGAGGGATATTTAAAAAACTCAAGTGTTTTGCGTCTTGTTTTTTTATTAGTGGATATTCGTCATAAACCGAATGAGAATGATATTCAGATGTATAACTGGTGTATGAGCTACGGCTTTAATCCGATTATCATTGCAACAAAAGAGGATAAGATCAAGCGGACAGAAAAAAAGAAAAAAATAGAAGATATTAAGCAGACGCTTCAGGTACTGGAGGGAACTCCGGTAATTCCGTTTTCTTCTGTGACGAAGAATGGGAAAGAGGATATTTTAGATTATATTGAAATGACATACGAAAGCTTTGGAGAGGATATTTTGGCAGAGAATGGAGGCAAGGCATGAAAATCGTAGTTTTGGCAGGAGGCCTGAGTACGGAAAGAGATGTTTCCCTGATCAGCGGAACACAGGTGTGCAAGGCACTCAGAAAGAAAGGACATCTTGCAATTTTGCTGGATGTTTTTTGTGGCTATGAAGGGGAGCTTGATTTAGAGCATGTATTTGAGGAAAGGGAAACACTGACACCGTTTGCAGCAGGGATTGCAATGGTGGAGCCGGATCTGGAAAAAATAAAAAAGGGCAGGGGCACATCGCAGGATGGCTTTTTTGGACCAAATGTCCTGGCAGTTTGTAAAAAAGCAGATATTGTCTATATGGGGCTGCATGGTGCAGAAGGAGAAAACGGAAAAATCCAGGCTGCCTTTGATTTGCTGGGAATCCGGTACACCGGTTCCGGATATCTGGGGAGTGCCATTGCCATGGATAAAGGAATGGCGAAAAAAGTATTTCAGAAGGCAGGAATTCCGACACCAGAGGGATATTCTGTTTTTTTTGGAAAAGCAGGAAAGACCTCGGAGGTTGGATATCCATGTGTTGTGAAACCATGCTGTGGAGGTTCCAGCGTGGGCGTCAGCTTTGCTTCTAATGATGAGGAGTTCAAGAAAGCTTTAGAGAATGGTTTTCGGTACGAGAATGAGCTTTTAGTGGAGCACTGTATCAAGGGTCGTGAGTTTTCTGTGGGAGTGATTGCAGGAAAGAGCCTGCCGATTATTGAAATTATCCCAAAGGAAGGCTTTTATGATTATAAAACAAAGTATCAGTCAGGGCTGGCATCAGATGTTTGTCCGGCAGAGCTTAGCAGGGAAATTACAGAGAAAATGCAGGCATACGCAGTGCGCGTGTTTGAAGAATTGAAGCTTGGTACGTATGCAAGAATGGATTTTCTTTTGGATGAGGAAGATAATATGTATTGTCTGGAGGCGAATACGCTTCCGGGAATGACGCCGACCAGCCTTCTTCCACAGGAGGCACTGGTGACGGGCGTGGATTATGGTGATTTGTGTGAACAGATCATCGGAAAATCTATGGAGGGATATGAAAAAAGAGAACGTCATATTTCAGGAGAGCATTACGGTGTGGACGATCTGATAGATGTATTTCCATCAAAGATGGCAGGCATGACCATAGAAAAAATTGTGGCTGCATGTCATGGAACCTATTACGGACCAAAGGAAGCCCTCTCACAGGAAATTGCCATGATTACCACAGACAGCAGAAAAATCGGGAAAGATTATCTGTTTGTGGCAATCAAAGGAGAACGGGTGAATGGAAACCGGTTTGTTTCCTCTGCTTATGAGGAGGGGGCACTGGTATGTCTTTCCGAAGAGCCTTCACAGGATGAAACAAAACCGTATATTGTAGTGGATTCCAGCCTTCAGGCATTGAAGGATATGGCTGCGCTTTACAGGGAAATAACAGGAACAAAGATTATCGGGATAACGGGAAGTGTGGGAAAAACCACCACAAAGGAGATGGTGGCATGTGTTCTTTCCGAACATTTCTGCACGCTGAAAACAAAAGGAAATTTCAACAATGAGATTGGGGTTCCTTTGACTTTGTTCCGTCTTAGAAAAGAGCATGAAGTTGCAGTGGTGGAAATGGGAATCAGTGAATTTGGCGAAATGACCAGATTAAGTCAGGTGGTAAAGCCGGATGCCTGTGTGATTACGAATATTGGCCAGTGCCATCTGGAGACGCTGGGAGACAGGGATGGTGTCTTAAAGGCAAAAACGGAGATTTTTTCGTATTTATCGGAAACAGGGCAGATTTATCTGAACGGAGATGATGATAAATTAGAAACTGTTTCAGCCACTGGAAAAAGGACGTTAACGTTTTTTGGATTTGGTACAAACAATCAGGTATATGCTGAAAACATAAAGAATCTGGGACTAAGGGGCACCAATTTTGAGGCAGTTACACAGAAGGGACGTTTTCCGGTTCATGTGGCCGTACCGGGAAAGCACATGGTTTCCAATGCGCTTGCTGCAATCGCCATAGCTCTTGATTTTGGCATGACACAGGAGGAAATTATAAGAGGAATTGAAAAATTCCGGCCTGTGGGCGGTCACAGCAATATCATTGAAACCGGGAAATATACCATCTTAGATGACTGTTACAATGCAAATCCTGCTTCCATGAGAGCAGGAATTGATGTGTTAAGGAGTGCGTTGGGTCGTAAGGTGGCAATTCTTGGAGATATGTTCGAGCTTGGTGAGGAGGAAAATGAGCTCCATGCTTCCATTGGCAGATATGCGGCGGCAGCAGAGCCGGATCTTCTTGTGTTTGTTGGAGAGCTTTCCGGAAACAGTCTGGTTGCTGCAGAAAAGATGTTAAAAAAGAAAGAAACGCTCTTTTATTTTTCCACGAGAGAGGAGCTGGAAGAAAAACTTCCTGAGCTTTTAAAAGAAGGAGATACGATTTTGGTCAAGGCTTCTCATGGGATGCACTTTGAGAAAATTGTGGAAAAAATTAAAAATATGTAGACAAAAGGTGCAAAGACGCAGAAATGAGGTAGAATATGAACGAGAAGTTATCAGGAATTTTAGAAAAAGCGATGGCTGAGATAAACGCATCAGAGAAGCTGGATAAATTAAATGAAATTCGTGTAAGCTTTTTAGGAAAAAAAGGAGAGCTTACTTCTGTTTTAAAATCCATGAAGGATGTGGCACCGGAGGAGCGGCCAAGGGTCGGCCAGATGGTGAATGAAGCCAGAAAGCAGATTGAAGATAAACTGGAGGAAAAGAAAAAAGCCTTTGAAGCAAAGCTTTTGGAAGAGAAAATCAAAACAGAAACCATTGATGTGACGCTGCCGGGTAAAAAAAGGATGCTGGGGCATCGCCATCCGAATACCATTACGTTAAAAGAAGTGGAAGATATCTTTATCGGTATGGGCTATGAGGTGGTGGAAGGTCCGGAGGTGGAATATGATTATTATAACTTTGAAGCATTGAATATTCCGGCAAATCATCCGGCAAAGGATGAACAGGATACTTTTTACATTACAAAGGATATCTTACTTCGTTCCCAGACTTCCTCTGTACAGGTGCATGAAATGGAGAAAGGAAAGCTGCCAATCCGCATGATCGCGCCGGGCAGGGTTTTCCGTTCCGATGAGGTGGATGCAACACATTCGCCGACTTTCCATCAGATTGAAGGCCTGGTCATTGATAAGGGCATTACATTTGCAGATTTAAAGGGAACTTTACAGGAATTTGCCATCCGTCTGTTTGGAGAGGGAACCAAAGTCAAATTCCGTCCACATCATTTCCAGTTCACAGAGCCAAGTGCGGAGATGGATGTTTCCTGCTTTAAGTGTGGCGGGAAGGGATGCCGTTTTTGCAAAGGTTCCGGCTGGGTGGAAATTTTAGGCTGTGGCATGGTACATCCGCATGTGCTGGAAATGAGCGGGATCGACCCGGAGGAATATACCGGTTTTGCCTTTGGCGTGGGACTGGAGCGACTTGCCCTCTTTAAGTATGAGATTGATGATATGAGACTTTTATATGAGAATGATACAAGATTTTTGAAACAGTTTTGATCAAGCAGTATAATCTCTGTTTTATTTGTAAGGAACGGTTCATTAATTACTTTTAACACTTTACCGCCCGCAGTACCATAAATACAGGTGCCGGAGACGGCAAAGTGAAAAGTTAATTATTTATAGTTCCTAAAGAAAAAGGGCTGGAATGAAGGAGGAAAATTATGGATACATCGTTATCTTGGATAAAGGCATATGTGCCGGATTTAGACTGTACCGCGAAAGAATATACAGATGCCATGACACTTTCCGGAACGAAGGTGGAGGGGTATAAAGAATTCGATAAAAATTTAGAAAAGATCATTGTGGGAAAAATCAACAAAATAGAGAAACATCCGGATGCAGATAAGCTCATTGTCTGCCAGGTGCAGATTGATGAGGCCGGATCCGAAGTTCAGATTGTGACAGGTGCCCCGAATGTGAAGGAGGGAGATAAAGTACCTGTTGTCCTGGACGGGGGACGTGTGGCAAGCTCACATAAGGACGGTGAAAATGAGAATGGTTTCCGGATTAAAAAGGGCAAATTAAGGGGCGTGGAGTCGTTTGGAATGATGTGCTCCATTGAGGAGCTTGGCTCCAATACCGATATGTACCCGGATGCGGCAAAGGATGGTATTTATATTCTTAGTGACAATCCGGAATATAAGGATGCAGAAATCGGTTCAGATGCAGTAGAGCTTCTGGGACTGCATGATGTCACATTTGAGTATGAAATTACTTCCAACCGCGTAGACTGTTTTGGCGTAATTGGAATTGCAAGGGAGGCAGCCGCTACATTCGGAAAGGAATTCAAGCCTCCGGTGGTAAAGAAGACAGGGAACAGTGAAAATGTGAATGATTATATTTCCGTAGAGGTAAAGGATTCTGAACTCTGCAAAAGATATACGGCAAGGGTTGTAAAGAACATCCATCTGGCACCATCACCGGAATGGATGCAGAGAAGGCTCGCCTCTGTGGGCATCCGTCCCATCAATAATATTGTGGATATCACGAATTATGTCATGGAGGAGTATGCGCAGCCAATGCATGCATATGACTTAGATAAAATCGAAGATCATAAGATTATAGTCAGAAAGGCAGAAAATGAGGAAAAATTCGTGACCCTGGATGGACAGGAGAGAGTGCTTGATGACACCATGTTAATGATCTGTGACGGGAAGAAAGCCGTTGGCATAGCCGGAATCATGGGAGGTGAGAATTCCATGATCACAGATGATGTAAAGACCATGCTTTTTGAGGCAGCAACTTTTGACGGGACAAATATCCGTCTTTCCGGGAAAAAGCTTGGGATGAGGACAGATGCACAGGCGAAGTTTGAAAAAGGTCTGGATCCGAATACAGCCATGGAGGCAATGGACCGCGCTTGTGAGCTGATTGAAGAGCTCGGTGCCGGTGAGGTGGTCGGTGGTGCAGTTGATTATTATCCTGTGAAAAAAGAGCC
>CADBMP010000153.1 GCA_902795775.1 uncultured Lachnospiraceae bacterium
ATTTGTGCCGAGCCCAAATCGCTCTGATGCCATCACAGAAACTGCATTCGCAGATTTCTGTTCGGCAACCTCGCACAGAGTGCTCGGTAGAGGAGGCTTCTATGAAAGAAAAGAATTTAGGACTGGGAAGCGTGATTGCGACCGGTGTAGGCTTAGTTGTGGCATCAAGCTGTCTGCTTTCCATTGGAATTGGAACCTCTGCGATAGGCGTTACATTCATCATTTCCATGGTGATTGCGTGCATTTTGAATATTGTCACGCTGCTTTCTATTGCGGAGCTGAACGCACTGATGCCGGACCTGACCGGTGGACTGGCACAGTATTCTCTGGCATGTGTGGGCCCGTTCATCACCATCATCTGCATGGTGGGCGGATATGCGCTTTGTAACACCATTGCAGGTTCTGTGGAGGGTGCCATGTTCGGAAATACGATTGCAGGGCTGGTGGAAAATGCATCTATTCCGGGCTGGGTATATTGTGTGATTTTAGTAGTGCTTCTGATGATTGCGAATCTGAATGGAGTGGACGTATTCATCAAAATTCAGGATCTGGTTGCTTATGCATTGATCGCGTCGCTCATTATCATGGGCGTCATGGGAGCATTGGGACTTGGCACAGGGGAAATTGTGGAGCAGCCGGAGGTCTTGTCTTCTAAGTTTGGTGATATTACGGGCTTGTGCGGACTGGCATTCTTCCTTTTTATCGGAGGGGAATACGTGGTGCCTCTGACAAAGGAGGTCAAAAATGCGAAACGGGATATTCCGTTGGGAATGATTTTAAGCATGTTCATCATTTTGGGAATGCAGGTCTTTTTATCGCTTGGGTTCAAGAATTATACCGCATGGGAGGAGCTTGGTGCCAGTGCGACCCCTCATATCCTGTACGGAAGGATGCTTCTGGGACCGGTGGGAAAATACTGGATGGTGGCAGTATCCCTTTTAGCAGTCATCAGTTCGGTCAATACGGTCATGTCTTCGCTTTCTTATATTTTAATGGGAATGGCAAAGATTGGCCTGCTGCCATCATTCTTTAATAAGACCAATAAAAAGAATGCACCGTATGTCGGCATCATTTTTGAGGCGGCAGCGTTCTGTATCATCAATATTACAGGACTTTCTACAACGGATTCGTTATCATTCCTGATTTCCGTTCTGGCACTTTTGTGGATGTTAAGCTATGTGGTTTCCAACCTGAATGTGCTGCTTTTAAGAAAGAGGCTGCCAAATGCGCCGCGAAACTTTAAGGTGCCGTTTGGTCCTGTATTTCCGGTCGTGGGAATTTTGGGAACCATCTGGATGATTTACAACATTGACCCGTCTATGGATGTGAAATTAGAGCTTTACAAGGTGTGCGGAATCATCATTTTTGTACTAACGGTGTATGCATTTTTCTGGCTGAAGTTCCGGGTAAAAAGACCGTTTTTCAAGCCATATCCGGTGAAAGAGGTCATGGCAATGGAAAATGAGCTTTATGAAAAATATCATAAAAATAAAACAGCTAAAAAAATG
Organism: uncultured Lachnospiraceae bacterium; assembly: GCA_902795775.1. Taxonomy (GTDB): domain Bacteria; phylum Bacillota; class Clostridia; order Lachnospirales; family Lachnospiraceae; genus Butyribacter. Next base: position 1,509 of record CADBMP010000153.1, read on the forward strand.
CCGGAAATCTATTCTGGCGAAGGCAGTGAGGGTCAGCTTCTGCAGGGGAATGAAAGGTAAGCAGAATGTGGGATTTATATTGCATGAACGGCTGAGAACAGGTCATGTAATAGGTCTTGTGGGAAAAATGACAATTTTAAATAAAAGGAGGACAAAATTATGAGCGATGCAAGAATTGATTTATTATATTTAAGTGAACCGGATATGTTAAAGGCAGGTGTCAATGATGTGGTGGCATGTACGGAGTGCATGGAGGAGCTTTTGATTACGCTGGATAAAGGAGATTACATCATGGGTGGTGAGAATGGAAATTCCCATGGAACCATGGTGACATTCCCGGACCACCCGGCATTTCCGAATATGCCACAGAATGGACCGGACCGGAGGTTCATGGCAATGCCTGCTTATGTGGGCGGCGATACGCACATGGCGGGAATGAAGTGGTACGGCTCCAATGTGGAGAACCGGGAAAAGGGGCTGCCTCGTTCCATTCTGATGGTCATGTTAAATGATAAGGATACCGGTGCACCGTTATCCCTGATGTCAGCAAACCTTTTGTCTGCATACCGTACTTCCGGCATTCCGGGGGCAGGCGTGAAGAATCTGGCAGTGAAAAATGCGAAGGTGCTTGGAATTGTGGGACCGGGTGTCATCAATATTACGGCAATCGAAACATTTGCCGCATTAAGACCGACCTTGGATACCCTGAAAATAAAGGGGCGCGGGAAGGCTTCCATTGACCGCTGCATTGCTTTTGTAAAAGAGCATCTGCCGCAGTTTAAGACCATTACGGTTGTGGACACTCTGGAGGAGTGTGTCAGGGATTCCGATATTTTGAGCTTTGCAACTTCAACAGATATGGGAATGGACCGGAGCCATTACCCGTTTGTGGATGAAAGCTGGATTAAGCCGGGTGCGTTGTTCTGTGTTCCGGGCTCCTGTGATTTTTCCGATGAGTATATCTGCAGCGGAAAAGCAAAACTTGTCTGCGACAATATCAAATTGTATGAGGCATGGGCAGAGGAATATCCATATCCGACTTACAACACGATCTACATTCCGGGTTCCCTGTGGCTGGATCTGGTGCATGAAGGAAAGCTTTCAAAAGATAAAATTGTCAATTTGGGAGCCATCCTTGCCGGAAAGCAGCCGGGGCGCACGTCAGATGAGGAAGTAATCATCTATTCTGTAGGCGGTATGCCGGTGGAGGATGTGGCATGGGGCAAGAAATGCTACGAAAAAGCTTTGAAGCTTGGGATTGGAACAAAGCTGAATTTATGGGAGAAGCCGTATTTGTTCTAAGAGAGTAGTGCTTTCGCCGGAAATGAGAAACATATTCTGAATTGCATGTTATAGATGGCATATTTTGAATTGTATGTTATGGATGGCATATTCTGAATTGCATATTATGAGGAGCATAGCAGGTGTGTTGGAAAACGCACCTGCTATAGTTTTATCACAATGGACAGGTTTTTTCCATCCGGGCTGTTTGCCGTAATCTGTCCCTTATGGGCCTCCACAATGGCATGTGCCACAGAAAGACCAATTCCTGAGCCTCCGGTTTTTGAATTTCTTGAGGAGTCCGGGCGGTAGAAACGCTCGAACAGAATATCTAAATTGCCCTTTGGCAATTGTTCTGCTTCATTCCGGATTTCAAAGCGTATTTTTTTCTTCTGTTTTTTTAATGAAATGAAAATGGTGCTTTCCGGTGCAGCATATTTTACCGCATTGTCCAAAAGAAGTCCAATGAGCTGGGAAATTGCTTTTTCATCTCCGGTATACTCCAGATTTTCTTCCAGCTCTGTCTGGATTTTTTTCCCTGCGGTCATTGCCGGTGCCAGAAAAGACTGCACGCTTTCTTCCACAAGCTCACTAAAAGAAAAAAGTTCTTTTTCCACATGTTCTGTTTCTTCCTCAAGCTTTGAGAGCATGACCAGATGCTTTGTCAGGGAGGAAAGACGCCTGATTTGGTTCCGTATGCTTTTTGTCCATTCATTTTCCTCGTAAAGCATTTCAATGACTTCCACATTCGCATCAATGATAGTGAGCGGGGTTTTGATTTCGTGGCTTGCATCTGTAATGAAGCGTTTTTGTTTCTGATAACTTTCCTCCACCGGGCGGAAAACAATCCTGGAAAAGAAGATAACTAAGACCAATACCGTAACCAGTCCCGCAAAGGAGATGGTAATGCTGGTGATCATATTTTTCCGGAATGTATTTAACTCATTTCGCCGGTCTAAAAAAATCAACATACAGCCTTCCTTTGTGGTCGTTTTTTTATATCGGTAGATTCCTTTGAAACCGCTGTTTTTTTTAGAGTGCAGGATTTCAGAGGCGTATGTTTTCGCAGTGTCTTCATCAATGGCGGCAATATGGTCCAGATGGGTCTTGGTGATGGTTCCGTTTTTGTTAAACCACACAGTAAAAAAACGTGTGGAGTAAGGTGCTTCCTTCTGAAACGCGGCATCTTCCAGCCTTGGGAAGACAGAGGCGGTTTCCGGGGCTAAGGGTTCCTGGACCGTTTCGTTTTTTGGGGAGATGGCATGGTCAGGAAGACTGGTTTTGGGTGGTTCAGGGAACGTTCCGTCATTTTCCGCAATCATCAGAAGAAAACGGTCGGCATCTTTAAGGATTCCCATATAATTAGCAAAATTCAGCCCCGTCATGATGGTGGTGAGTACGAAAAACATGGAGCACATGGCAATGATGATAAATTTAATCTGAAGCTTTTTGATCATAATGACCCTCATTTCTGCATATTATTATTTTTTTCATAAATTTGCGCACGTTTTCAAAGCTTGCTTGCAAGCGATGCGCATAACCAGAAAATTGCTGTTTTTGCAATTTTCTTATGATGAACGCTTTAGCGTTCATTTTTTATATCAGTTCTAATGAATATCCCTGGTTTCTGGCTGCCTTGATGCGGATATCTGCATGGAGCTTTGCCAGTTTTTTTCTCAGTCCGGAAAGATAGACCCAGACGACGTTGAGTTCTGCTTCGCTGTCATATCCCCAGATTTTTTCCATGAAGCGCTCTGTTGCAATGAGCTGTCCGGGATTGGCAAGCAGGAGCTCCATAATCTGAAATTCCTTGCTGCTAAGATGGATGCTCCCTTCCGGTGAGGAAATGTCAAATGTCGTGCAGTCGAGGGAGATGTTTCCGAAGGTCAGGACAGAGCTTTTTGCCTGTGTCTGCCTTCTGGTGATGGAGCGTATCCTTGCTAAAAGTTCCTTTGTGGCAAAAGGTTTTCCAAGGTAATCATCCGCACCGCAGTCAAGCCCGGCCACTTTATCATCAAGCTCTGCTTTTGCCGTCAGAATCAGCACAGGGACCTGATTCCCCGCTGCCCGGATTTTTTTTAATACAGTGATTCCGTCAACTTTTGGCAGCATCAGGTCTAAGATCACGCCGTCATAATTTTCCGCAGTTAAGTAATCAAGGGCTTCCTCCCCATCATAGACTGCATCCACAGAGTAATTGTTATGCTTTAGGATGGCTGTCAGGGCATTTGATAATTCGATTTCATCTTCAATAAGTAAAAGACGCATGGAACCGCCTCCTTTCTAATTTTTGACAGGACGGATAAAATTATCTTCATTATAACAAATGGCACAGGATATTGTAACCTGTGATTTTGTTTTTTGACCGGTTTTTGCGTTGGTGATGTGTGAAGCTTTGTCTGACCTTTTTATGATATCAGGGAAAACTTAAATAAAGTTAAAGAACATAAGCTTGAATGAAATATGTCCAAAAAGCATGGACAGATTTTTAGGAAAAAGTATATAGTATTTTATCGGAAACTGGTGTATAATCATAAAAAAGCGGGTGATAAGATGGGCAGTCAGAAAAAATAATAGCGTGTTATGATATGGATTTGTCCACAGGGGAGCTCGCCAGAAGGATGCAGATGAAGGTGCAGGATGTGGAGGCTGTGATACGGGAGGAAGAATAAAGAAAAAAATGGATTATAAAAAACGATATATGTAAGTGAACAGAAAAGTTAATGTCATTTATCAAGGATAAATGTGGATTGAAATTATAATTGTATGGAATACGGAGTAGGTTGTGGTCGCATTCTATATGTTTCATATAGAATGCGTGTGTTTTTTTTACGGAAGGTATTGACAAATATATTATTTTTTTATACTATAAAATTATCTTCTATAAATGTATAGAATAAAAACGAGTACAATAAGAGGAGAGAGGTAGAAGGATATATGGAAAAAAATGAAACTTATATTGCACATGTTAAGGATGAAAGAACGCAGTCTGTGGAAGAACATAGTGAAAATGTTGGAAAAAAGTCAGCATTGGAGGCAAAAAAGTCAGGGTTGGAGAATGTGCTTTTATTAACAGGATTGCTGCACGACTGTGGGAAATGTGTCAATGAATTTAGGGATTATATTTTACATAAATCAGAAGATGAAAGATATCATAAAAAGATAAATCATTCCAGTGCCGGAGCCAGATATTTATTTGAAATGGTACAAGAGCCAAAAGATATCCATGAGAGCCTTGCGCGACAGTTGATTGCTTATGCGATTATTTCTCATCATGGTTTATCGGATTGTGTAAATATTGAGAAAGAGGATTGCTTTAGCAGACGAATTTATCCCGGAAAGAAATATGAAGCTCAATATCAAACAACCGTTAAGAACTTGGATTTTTTAAGCAGGAAAGATATCCAAGCATTGTTTCAAAAAGCAAAAGAAGAGATTGCGATTTATTTGGAACAGTTAGAAAAAATATCTTTAGAGATGAAAAAAGACATGGTTGATTTCAAAGAGGAAAATGAAACCATAAATTTTTTAGCAGGATGTTTACAACGATTGATTTTATCATTTCTGGTAGATGCAGACTGGCAGGATACTACTGAATTTATGGATGGAATAAAAAAAGAAAAATTATCGGAAAATGCTTTGGTAAGTAAATGGGAATTATATCAGCAACGTTTGGAGGAACATTTGAAAGGATTGAAAGAGGATTCGCCAATCGCATATTTGCGAAGTGAAATGTCTGATTGCTGTCTAGAGTTTGCAAAGCATGGAAATGGAATTTATAAATTGGCGATTCCTACCGGAGGAGGAAAGACTTTAGCAGGGCTGAGGTATGCGTTGGAGCTTGCTAAAAAAGAAAAGAAACAGCATATTTACTATATTGCACCGTATTTATCTATTTTAGAGCAAAATGCAGAGGAGATAAAGAAGATTCTTTGTGATGATGAATTTATACTTGAATATCATTCTAATATAATTCAAATAGAGGAGAAAGGGGAAGAGGATGATAAATACAGGCTCTTTGCAGATGACTGGTCTGAGCCTGTGATTC
>CADBMP010000154.1 GCA_902795775.1 uncultured Lachnospiraceae bacterium
GTACAGCGAGGCTTTCTGACGCCGTAATCGGAAAAATAGACAAGCAAGATGTTCAAGTTAATTATTTACAGTTCCTAAGTATTGTCTGCTGATTAAGCGATTAGAATTTTGAAAAGATGTGGATTTTTACCAAATATGAGTATAGAGAATATAGCATAAAAGAAAAAATGCAAAATAAAATAGATTGGTTATAAAAATTAAGAAAGAAGGAGATGATTTCATGGAACAAACGGAAGAAAGAACATTAACAAATATTGTATTAGAGGTCAGGGAAAATTTTAAAAAGAAGAATGGAAGGTTATTGACTATAGAGGAAGCAATACAGCTTACAGATGAGGCAAGAAAAGCAACAAGAGAGGGAAAAGATAAATTATATGAAAAGAATTAGAGCATTTGTTATTGTTGATACGAATGTTTTTGTATCTGCATTGATTACAAATAGTGGGCATCCGTTTGAAATATTAAAGCTGATCGAGCAGGGAAATGTGATACCGATTTTTGATAAGAGGATACTTTCAGAATATTATCGGGTGTTTCATTATGATAAATTTTCGTTATCCGAGAGACAGATTACGCAAGCATTGTATATGATTATCTATAATGGGATATTTGTTCATGATGTACAACAGACAAGGGAAAAAATTATAGATAGTGACGATATTCCTTTTTTTGAAGTATTATTTTCGGTTATCAGGAGAGAGGAGGATACCATATGGAATACAAACCACTGCCGGTAGGCGTGGACAATTTTGAGAAACTGATTACGGGAGGATATTATTTTATCGATAAGACGCTTTTCATCAAGGAGCTTCTGGACAAAAAGGGAGATGTCAATCTCTTCACCCGGCCGAGGAGGTTCGGAAAAACGCTGAATTTGAGTATGCTCCAGTATTTCTTTGAGAACAGGTATGACAAAAGGGGGAAAAAGCAGGAGACGGAGTTCCTTTTTGACGGCATGAAGATCATGTCCGAAGGAGAGAAGTACCTTGTCCATATGGGAAAATATCCGGTGATCAGCCTGAGTTTGAAATCCGGGAAACAGGCAGATTTTGAGACGGCGTATATCATGCTGTGCAGACAGATTGCGGGAGAATATGAGAGGCATAGATATATTCTGGATGGAGATATGCCACAGAAAAGGAAAGAAAAATTTCAGAAAATCATGGATGAGGAAGCAGAATATGCTCTGTTTGCTGACTCGCTGAAGTTTTTGTCCGAATGTCTCTACGATTATTTTGAAACGAAGGTCATCGTTCTGATTGATGAATATGATGTGCCTTTGGAAAACGCCTATATGCGCGGCTTTTACCAGCAGATGGTGGATTTTATCCGCTCTCTGTTTGAATCGGCACTCAAGACAAATGACTGTCTGGAGTTTGCGGTCATGACAGGATGCTTGCGTCTGGCGAAAGAATCTATTTTTACGGGGCTGAACAATCCGGAAATCAATTCGGTGCTGAGTACCAATTACGGAGAAGCATTTGGCTTTTTAGAGGAAGAGGCGATGAAGCTCTGTGAGGATTACGGACTTTCTGATAAATATGTGGAACTGAAAGAATGGTATGATGGCTATATCTTCGGGGAGGCAGATGTCTATAATCCGTGGAGTACCATCAGGTATATTAAGGATCATTTGGCGAAGAAATCTGCTTTCCCGGAGCCCTATTGGGCGAACACCAGCGGGAATGCGGTGGTGCGTTCGCTGATTGACCGGGCGGACCGCGGGGTGAAGGATGAGTTAGAGACCCTGATTGCAGGGGGGACGGTGGAAAAGCCGGTGCATGAGGACATCACCTATGACGAGATATACAAATCAATGGATAATCTCTGGAATTTTATGTTCTTTACGGGGTATTTCCGGAAAGCGGGGGAGCGGTTCGAAGACGTGCAGAGGTATGTCACTTTGGAAATCCCGAATCAGGAGGTCCTGTATATTTTTAAGAATAAGGTCATGGGGTGGTTTCAGGAAGAAATCCGGAACAGGAACCGGCAGAAGCTGTTTGACGCAGTGGTGTCTGGGGATACGGTGGTCATGAAGCAGGAAATCCGCGGGATGCTCTATGAAACGATCAGCATCATGCATTTTTACGAGAGCTTTTATCATGGTTTTTTGGCGGGGATTCTATACGGGATGGAATCTTATACGGTGAAGTCAAACCGGGAGAGCGGAAACGGGAGGACGGATTTGTATCTTAGACCGGCATTTTTTGACCAGCCCGTGTATCTCTTCGAGTTCAAGCGTGCGCTCAAGGTGCAGGAGATGGAAAAGAAGGCAGAGGAAGCATTGGCACAGATTCGGGAGAAGAAGTATGATGCGGAGCTAAAAGAAATGGGCTATGCAGAAGTTATTAAATATGGGATTTGCTTTTTCGGGAAGGATTGCGTGGTGAAGAGGGAGGGCAGAGTGTAACAAACGGCTCTTTCGTTCCTTGGAACCACGTTCTACACCGGGATAAGCCCTGAGATTTAAAATTTTAGGCTCTGTCACAGCATAGTGCTGTTTTTTGAGATGGAAA
>CADBMP010000155.1 GCA_902795775.1 uncultured Lachnospiraceae bacterium
TGCTGCTTTCGCAAACTCCGAATGGCTCATGCGATACTTGAGACTATGCTGAGTTTGCTGCTTTCGCAAACTCCGAATGGCTCATGCTTTGCATGAGACTATTATACCACCTCACACATTTACGTGCAACAAGCACTCTCCTATCAGCCTTCCCATTTTTGAATTTAAAATTCTGCAAAGCCCTGCAATTCAACCCTTATGGCATATCTGCTCAGCTTTGTTTTCTGTGCAATATACTGGGTAAATCATCATCTTATCTTTCATAACGCAGAACAGGTCAATGTAAAAATTCTATGGTGCAACATTGCATGGCTTTTTTTATGTCTTTTATTCCATTTGGTACTGCATGGGGCGGTTCATATCCGGTCTCCTTTGCACCGTTATACTTCTATTTTTCAGACATGGCATTTGCATGTTTTACTTTTCATCAACTGTGCTATCTAATCCATAAAGAAAGCGGAAATGGAGAAAAATTCAAGCCGGGACCGCGAAGCATCATCAGTCTTATCACATATACCGGGGCTGCCCTCTTTGGAGGTTTTTGCCCGATAGCGGCTTATATCATTGTGGCAGTTGTTTCACTGTGGTGGATTTTTCCGGACAAACGCATCAAGGAGCAGCCGCGCCCGGAGAAAGAAGATAATAAATAAACGTTATAAAAGAAAATGAACAAGCCTTATAAAAGAGCCTGTGCATAATCAAAACAGGAGAAAAGGCTCGTAAAACAAGCATTTCTCCCATCTTCTTTCTTTATTCCTGCTCGCTAATAACATATCAAACAGAAAGACACTGCCCCTGGCCAAAATCTCTCTCCCCTGCCACAATCCCAATAAGAAATGTGAGCATCATCCCTCTCCAAGAGTGAAATTTTGTCTCAGGTAAGATGTCCTGCCAGCACTGTTTACAAGATATACGCGGTAAGTATAGTTTCCCGGCCAGCAGCGAAATCCGTTCGCCTTAAATCCGTCCCAGGTATAGGAAAAGTTTCCGCTGTCCTGCTTTGTCACTCCCTGATAAGTGTAAACAATCTCCTCTGTATCATTGTACATGATGTCAATGACAACCCTGGCATTTTTACCGGTATAATAAAAGGCTCCCTGTACCATATCACCGTCTGTCCCGGCCCGGAAACTGACAGAAAGTCCGCTTACCGTCGGTTTTTTTACGACTACCGGTTTCTTCTTTATCTTGAATGTTTTTGTAACGGTACTGCTTCCACCGCTGTTTTTCGTTTTAATGACCACACTGTAAGTGCCGGGCTTATATCCTCCATAAGAGAAAGACGCTTTGATACTGCCCGCTGAATAAGCCTGAGCGATAACCGTCTGTTTCTTCGTCTTTCCGGACTTAACGGTTACATTCACATCCGCATACTCGGAAATCTTAAAAGAAACGGTCCCAATACCGCCGCTAAGACTCACTGCTGCACTGCTGACGGAAGACTTCGGAAGCTTTTTCACATGAAAATCTGATGTAGAACTCTTCTTCTGTCCATCCATGGTTTCCGCTTTGACGGTCACTTTATACTTCCCGGCCTTAAGCTTTTTACCCGAAAGATTGACACTGACTGCTCTCTGCCCTTTTCTGCAGATTGCAGAGCTGTTCATGATTTCAACTCCTTTGGAATTCTTTACGGACACAATTACGCTGACACCAATGTTTGTCTTCACAACAACCCCGATGACCGGCTTTTCTATATATACAGCATTTCCGCCCGAAATACCGGATACGCTCGTCGATAACGTCAGTGTCCGGTCCGGCTTTTTTACCCTGAAAGTGACTGACTTCACATCAGACTTAACTTCCTTATCACTGAAACTGCCATCCTCCGCAAACTCCTTATAATCATTTACCGTATAGACCTTTGCAGTATACTCTCCCTCAGTACTCCATTCTCCACTGCTGTCTTTCAGATTCCAATCAACCTCACCGGACGCGGTTCCGTCAGAATCAAGAGAACATGTACCCTTGACTGAATCAATCTTTTTATCTCCCTTGTAAATATCCGCAAAGATTTTTCCTCCAAGATTCTCCTTAATCTTAATAGCAGCCATCCCGCCATATGCAAGTTCAACATCTGCAGGCACTGCTTCCAGATTTGTCAGCTTTTCTGTCTTATATACTCCAAACGGAACGCTCTCACTAAACCGGATAATGGCATCATTCGGAATATCCTGATAGCCGTCTTTATCACTGGTTTTGTTTTGAAACTCCACCGTTACCACACCCGCATAAGAGACATCACTCTGATTCGTTTCATAGATTTTCTTTAGGATTTCTTTAGAATCAAGCTCCACTGTATGTTGTTTATACAACCCTGTGATTGTCCTTTCAAAAAGCTTCCGGCTCTTTTGTGAGCCCCCTGGCGTATAGTTTACGGTCATATATACCTTGTAATCATCTTTCAAATATGGATTATCATCATTATTTAATCTATCTCTTGGGGCTCCGTAAGGGTCATAGCTTCCAATCAATTCTTCTAAATACTTCTTGTAATTGAGAGGAAAGCTGACATGAAAGCTGTATTTCTCGTCCTTATCCATATTAAAGTTTCTATGCTTTGCATCACAATACAACGGAATTTTCCCGTCAGAGTCCATCTTTGACTGATCACGCTGAATCATATACTGTTCCGGTACCACATAAAAATGTTCTTTTGCTTCTTCTTTATTCGTGGTCATATTGTAAAGAACTATGGTGTACGCATAAATACTGAAATCCCTGCTGCTGTTATTCAGTGTGACACTCTGTTCCTCACCGAACCTGGCAGGCAGATCTCCCTGGGCAGTCATGAAATCAGCAACGATATTCTTCTGGTCTTTTGCATATCCATCCATTGATGTTCCTTTTGTGACATACAGATGATACTCACTGTCACCGGTGCCGATGGTATAAAATATCTTCATTTTTGCTGCCTGAGCCACAGAATAAACGGTGAATTCCGGTCTCACACCTGCCCTGGTATTGATTGGCCTGCCATCACTGCCAGCCGGTGCCTTTACCGTAAACTTTATTTTGGCCATCTCAGTAATGTACCTGCCCTTTTCCGCAACAAACAAATAATATACTCCTTTGCCCGGAAAGCGGACGTTCATTGTGAGTGTATTTTTACCGTTCTTCAGATCATTGAACTCAATTTCTTTTGATGTAATAACGCCCTTCTCACTGAAGTCATAAAGGTCATTTCCCGTATAGGAAAAAGAACTGTCCACAATCGCAACATAAAGCGTATTGGCGGTATTTGCCCTGTTTTCATCCTCTGAAGGAAGATCCGCCACATTATAGGTGATATTGACGGACTGTTCAGAACCGGTTTCATATGCTGTTTTGTCCAGAGCAAAACCGGTAACATTGTCCTCGATGGTCCATTCATTTTCATATACCCAGCCTAACCTGTTCAAACCATCATTACATGCAACCGGAATGCCTGTACTGCCTTCCACTGCAGTCTGATCCATCATCGAAAATGATGTAAGAGCAACGAGTACCGATGATATAATCCTTTTCGTTATTCTTTTCATACTTCGCTCCTTTCAAATTAACAATATCTTCTGACATCTTTTTATTCCATCCACGCTCCCACCTGCTATACTAAAAGCAGCACTTTTCCGATATATTGCTTATGATGCCAATACTAACTGAAAATCCGGTTTTCGTCAATATTTTTTCATCCACCCAGCCCCTTCAAATCTGCCGAAAAAGCCAGACTAATCCAAAGAAATCAGACCATCAAAAATATCATCCCCCTCATCATCACCTTTATCGTCCCCCTCCGTTTTTTCCGGTCCGTTCTTCTCCTCTTCTTTTTTCAAGTCACCAGACCGCAGCTTCAGCACGGACAGATGGGTATCCTGTCTGAATTTTTCAATATTAAAGAGCACCAGCACATCTGTAATCTCTTTGTACTCTCTAAAAATTGTCCCAATTTTCGCTTTTGTATATCTGGGATCTACCATAATGATTTCATCATAGGACTCCGCCAAAAAAGGTACGAAACAATTTGCAAAAGAATCCTTTACCACCAGTAATGTTTTTCCCGTTCTGCTTCCCGTTTTTATCACAATTTTTTTTGTATTTTTTGAAAAGAAAATCTGATATCTGTCAAATCCCTCCCGGGCAGCCTTTTTAAAATAAAAGGAATCCGAAGTAAATTCCCCGTCATTCCCCTCTACCGAAACTTTTTCAGAAGCTGTATGGAACAGGCTCACCTCATCCGGCTTTGTCCGCACATGCGCCTTATTATAAGTCGTTCCCAGAAAATCATCAAAAACCACTTCCTGCTCATAGGCATTTAAATCCGGCAGGCTTTCTCCCCTTAGTTTCTGATACTCTGAAAAACCATAATATGCCCCAAGTGTTGTCCAGTGATGGTCTGTCCGGTAATAGATATATTCCTTTGCATGTCCGGAAAGAGTGTCTCCCAGATTTAATACACGTTCCCCATGCTCCACCTGTTTCTTTACCTGCAAAGCCACTTCCGCTCCACTGTATTTTTCTGCATATGCCGGCAGCTTTTCCGTCAGGACATCTATTTTTGATGGCACAAACAGACAGGAAACATGCTCTGCTCCCAATCCCTCCGAAGCCGTATCCAGGAAATCCGAAAGTCGTGCAATATTCGAAGTTTCTAAATCTGCATCAAAATCTTTTTCCTCATATTTCTCTATGAGATAACCGTTCTTCCCAAGATACACCCCGTTGATTTCCTTTTTTCCCAAAAAACGCTGCATGTTCGCATAACCGTTTACCCACTGGTCACGAAGAAAAATCTGGTCTGCCAGAAAGGTTTCATATTTCTTTTGAAATTTACCGGAAAGTACACTTTTTTTTGTCACCTTCGGCATCTGCTGCAGACTTCTGTTTTCCATGTCCGAAAAAGCTTTTTTCGGATTTGCCAGTGACCACACAGTGAACCCGCCTAACATCACCAGAAAGATTCCAATGAATAGAATGCGAAATTTCTTTATATCCATACGCATCGCATAAACTCCCTTCTGTACAGACCAATAAATCCGTCTGCCTCATTTCTCCCACATTTCTGCATACAAATGAATAAAAATCCATGATGCCAAATCCATGGCTTCGAACGCTATTTGGACTTCGGCACAAAATATTACCGTTTGCATGGATGCCTGAGCTGTAACCTTTAAAACCGAAAATACAAAAATGGATTATATGACGAATTGACCAAAAATGCCATACTGACCAGAAATATAAGCACCATAAAAAGCATGGCGGCAATTTCCCTGCGGGTCGTATTTTCCGGCAGGAAACGATTTGCCAGTTTTTTCGGCAGAGAAGTGGAGCCGAATATTCCAAGCACCAGAACAGCTGCATAGTTGAACAGCAGATACATCGTCCGGTCATCTAAGGCTCCTGCCTTTCCCATCCCGAACATCGTTTTCATAACGCCTGTACTATCCACCATATCCAGCCACGAAAAAATACTCCATCCCACCGTTACAATAAAGAGCGTATAAAGACGTTTCAAAGCAGACGGCAGCTTTTCCAGAACCTTTTTCAGTACCACCTTTTCTAAAACCAAAAGAATCCCATAGTAAACTCCCCAGATAACAAAGCACCATGCAGCCCCATGCCATAGTCCTGTTAAAATCCAGACGATTGCCAGATTCAAAATCTGCCTTCCCGCACCTTTCCGGTTTCCCCCGAGTGGAATATACACATATTCCCGAAACCACGTTCCAAGAGAAATATGCCATCTCCGCCAAAATTCTGTAATACTTTTTGATTCATAAGGATAGTCAAAATTTTCTAAAAATTCAAACCCGAACATTTTCCCAAGACCGATTGCCATATCCGAATATCCGGAAAAATCAAAATAAATCTGCAATGTAAAAGCAATCGCACCAAGCCAGGAAGAAGCCATCGTAAGAGATGCAGTCTCCATGGCAGAAATTGTATTCCAGAGCTCGCCAAGCTGATTGGCTATAAGCACTTTTTTCCCTAAACCGGCCATAAAGCGGAAAATCCCCTGAGAAAAAAGCGCAACAGTTTCCTTTCTGGAATCCATCTGCTCTGCCACTGTTTTATACCGGACGATTGGACCTGCGATAAGCTGTGGAAAAAGTGCCACATAAGCCCCAAAGGTAATAAAGTTTTTCTGAACTTTTGCATCATTCCGATAAACATCAATTGTATAGGACATGGTCTGAAAAGTATAAAAAGAAATACCAATAGGAAGTGCCAGATGAAGCGGTGCAATTTTGACATGTGGAACTTTATCCACTATAGATATAAAAAAATCTGCATATTTAAAAATGCCCAATGCTCCCAGATTTACCACAGCAGAACATAAGACCGCCAGCTTTGCACCTTTTTCTTTTCCGCTTTCCCTGCAGTGATGCACCGCACGCCCCGCAGTATAGTCAACCACCGTAGAAAACAAAATGAGCAGAACATAAACCGGTTCTCCCCATGCATAAAAAAACAGACTTGCTATAAACAGGATAAAATTTCTGAACTTCGCCGGTGCCGCATAATAAAGAAGCAGCACCAGCGGTAGAAAACGAAGCAAAAACAATAAACTGCTGAAAACCATATCAACCTCTTAAAAACGGAACGTATTTTATAATTTTTTCTTTAATGCCGTCTGTCCCGCGATATTTTTATTTTTTGAAGACATGGAAATATACCATGTGAATTTTCCTTTTCTTCCGTAAATGGCATTTTTCATGACACTCTGTTCTTCCTTTGTATAATCCGTTTTGAAATAATCATTATTGATCCGGCTCTTTTTATAATCTGCAAATGATTTATACAGAGCTTTTGCATCTTTGACCGTTTTTGACTGTGCCACACAAATGCTGTAGGCAGCATTTTCGCTCATCACGATAAACACAGCCTCTACCTTTTTTTCGCATTTATATGAAATACCATCAAACTCTTCTGCCTTCGCAGACGTATATTTCACTTTATTTTTATTTCCGGCAGCTTTTAACGCAGCAGCACAGGCATTTTTCACCTTATCCGCTGCACCTGCCGCATCTGCCTTTGAACCTCCCGTAAATGTAAACAACATCACTGCTGCCATAAATACCGCAATGATTTTTTTCCCTTTGCTGCCCATACTTTTTCTCCCCCATATATCATAAAAACTTATTACTATACACAACCGTCTGCCTGTGAACTGTACTCCCTGCTACACTTCACATACCGGTAAATTTTTTGTTGTCTGGTGTACTGTAAGAGTAAACTTCCTTAGCCAAAAGAAGTTATTTTTTCTAAAATTATTATAATAGCGGGGTTAAAATTTGTCAATGAAAGAATGTAACTGCTGCGATTTCTATGGTCTGACCTGTATCAGCAAGCCAAGACGTTTTGGAAAGTAAACGGCAGCAGATATGATTCAGCTAAAGTGGAATCAGACCGCAGGAACCGCCCCGCAGCAGATCAAGAATCGCGATTATGCCGGAGGTATCAAAGCTGTGGTGCAGGGATTTTGATGGTCGGCATTAACTATGATGCAAAAAGCAAAAGGCATACAAATCATCAGTACAGTCTATTATACCGAAAATGCATTTGCTTTTGTCAGTACAATTGTGTATAATTTTTTTGAATAGAATGCGGACAATACTGTTAATTTATTAGTATATCTTTTTTTAATAATCAGGACGAAATGATATCTGCCCCAAATCCATATATGCAAGATTTTAGGCAGATATTATAAATCCGGTTAATTAAAAAACTCAATACCGGAAAAGGAGAATAAAATGAAAAATCAGAAAAAACTCAACGGGCATTACTATCACACACATCAGACAAAAGGGCGGCTGCTCTGTTTCCTTTTAAGTCTGGCACTGCTTCTTGGCACTGCAGACACAGAATGGAAAACATCGTATGCAGGCAAAGCAAAAGCAGCCTCCTATGCAGCAACGCAAAAAGAAATCAATCAATTTTTCGGACAAAGTGCCATCATAGGAAACTCTGTTGGTTTAGGCTTAAAACGTTTTTTTGATACGCAAAAAAATGGTTATCTGGGAAATCCTACCATGCTGGTACAGGGTTCTTATTCTTTTCTGGCAGATTTTGAACGGGATAAGCAATATATGATTCACTACATGGGACGGGCAATGAAAGCAAGAGATGCTGTCAAAGCTTCAAAAGTTAAGCACGTCTTTATCAACATGGGAATAAATGATTTTAATACCAGTAAAGATGATATCTTTGCTAATTATAAAAAATATATAAAAGAAATCCATACAGCAAATCCGGATGTCGATTTCTATATCCTTGCTACAACACCTACATGGAAAGCCAAAGGACGCATCAATAATGAAGAAATCAACAAACTGAATAAAAACATGGAAACATACGCTGCGGGCAAAAAAGATATCTATTACATAGATATCAATACACCACTAAAAGGTGCAGATGGAAGACTGAATAAGAAATATGTATCCGACGGCTTTTTACATTTAACACTGAATGCCTGCGAAATCTGGACAAAGCACATGGTCAATTTTATAAAAAAGCAGTTGAAAAGCGAAAAGAAAGCCAGTGCTTTTATTAAAAATGCACGGAAAAAATTAACAGCAAAAAGTTATAAAAAAGCTGTGGCTGCCGTATCTGCCCTGGAAAAAAGCACCTTAAAAGAAAAGCTGCAAAAGAAACTACATACCATAAAAAAATTAATCCAAAAAACGAAAGCGGAAAAAACAAAGAAACCAAATTCCACAAAAACTCCTGCACCGGCGGAAACAGCTCCGGCAGACGTTTCTGCATCACCATCCGCAGAAACAGAGACGACACAGACACCAGACGGAACGCAGACTCCCTCTGCACCGAATGGAACCGGGGAACCTGTACAGACTTTAGAACCTGCAAAAACACCAGAGCCTGCGCTGTCACCAGAGCCTGCGCTATCACCGGAGCCTGCGCTGTCACCGGAGCCTGCGCTGTCACCGGCACCAGCCAAAACACCAAAGCCGACCAAAACGCCAAAACCGACGCAAACACCTACTCCTGCAGAAAGAAGACAGGAAAGCATCAATAAAGGAACATGGAAACTGAAGAATAAACATATCTACTATTACGATTCAAAAAAGAGAAAAGTAAAAGGATTCGTAACCATTAAATCGAAAAAGTATTACTTTGATAAAAATGGTGTCCAGTTGACCGGCTGGCAAAAAATTAAAGGAAATTATTATTTTTTCCGTCTGAAAAATGAAGCAGGCGGTTTCATGGTAAAAAATAAGACCATAAATTACATCAGGCTTTCGAAGACCGGTGAAGCAAAAACAAATGTGACTTGGAAAAAGCAGAAATTAGCACTCATGACAGAATGTCAGAAAATTATTACTAAAATCACGAATGCTGCAATGACTACGAACCAGAAGCTGCGGGCTGCCTATGATTATGAAAGGAAACACTATTATATCAAAGGAAGCCATACCTTCCACTACTCTAAGCATTGGGATTTGGTATATGCCGGAAGAATGTTCCGGGACGGACATGGTGCCTGCTTTGAATGGGGTGCTTTTTATGCCTATCTTGCAAATGCTGCCGGCGGTAAGGTCTGTGCAGCCGTAAGCTCGGGCGGTCATGGCTGGGCAGAGGTAGACGGTCTTTGTTCTGATCCGGACTGGCAGTTTGCAGACGAACGACACAGCTACTTCCAGTTTAGCTATGATTTAAGCGGCGTAGGCGGACGTCCGAACTATAAAGCTCACAGATCCACAGTAAAGCGCGTATAGAAAAGACGATATACTTACCCGCCGATGATAGTGCCTGTTTCAATTTCAGCAGGCGGAGGACATTTCAACAATACTGCCATCCGGCGAAATCACAGCAGTTTCAAGCGGAATCTCCTTACCGCTTGCTTCTATCGCACGTTTTATTGCATATTCCATACCGCCGCAGCACGGAACGGTCATTCTTGTAAAAGTTATGCTCTTTATATCGTTATTCCGAAATATCTCCGTCAGCTTATCGGCATAGTCCACATCATCAAGCTTCGGACATCCAATGAGCGTGATTTTCCCACGGATAAAATCATGGTGGAAGTTTCCGTAGGCATAAGCCGTACAATCTGCAGCAATGAGCAGATCAGCCCCATTGAAATACGGTGCGTTTGTCGGCATGAGCTTTATTTGTACAGGGAACTGTCTCAGACAGCCTGGAACACAGACACCACTTTCATCTTCCTTTGGTGCAAAGCTCTGCAAAGTCTGGCCCGGACAGGTAAAGCTGCTGCAGGCGGACTTCTTCTGCCTGCCGGCCTGTACAGCCTTTTCATCATAAGCCGCCGCTTCACGCTCAGTAAAGTGGATGGCATCCATAGGACAGGCAGGGAGACAGTCCCCAAAGCCATCGCAGAAATCGTCACGCATGAGTTTCGCCTTGCCGTTCACAATAGCGATAGCCCCCTCATGACAAGCCTTCGCACAAAGCCCGCAGCCATTGCATTTTTCTTCGTCTATCTCAATAATTTTTCGTATCATAACCATACCTCCTTGACTTTCTGTGTCCATTATAGAATAGCCAAAGGGGAAAGTATGTTGTAATCACAACATTTTTCATTTTACTGTCTGCCTCTGCCGAAACGATATATTTTGGCTCCATCCCGCTTTAAAGCGCATAAAATAAATGTTTTTGAACCATAATAAAACATGAACCGAAATAAGCCTGCAAAAATTCAGGCAGCTATCTATATTTTTAATATTATGGAGGGAATTATGAAAAAAAGACCTAAAAAGGAATCTGTGAAGACTACACCAAATGGAGTATGGGAATCAAGCCATACGGATTCAAAATCAGACAACACTGCAAAATCATCTTCCCAGACAACCGATCTTCAGGGAAATGGCTACCCACAGAATAAAAGCGGAAAATAATTCCGCTTTTGGCTTTTGCGCACCAGCAAACTCCAATGCCCACGAGCAGAAAAATCAATCTGCCCATGGGCATTATTCATAAAAAACAGTGTTTATAGGCTTTTTTCAAAGAATTTCAATGCCTTGTTCTGCAAGGCTGTTTATAAAAGGCTGTGAATGGCAGTTTGCAGTTTCAGTGGAATTATGCCAGAATTTCATCAACCACGCCATAGTTTACAGCTTCTTCCGGGCTCATCCAATAATCCCGTTCTGTATCTTTTTCAAGATCTTTATAAGGTTTCCCGCAATTATCGCTCAAAATCTGGTTCAGGGTTTTCTTAGTCTTCTGGATATGTTCTGCCACAATCAGAAGGTCGGAAGCCTGCCCCTCCATGCCGCGCGCCCCAGGCAGACGGTAGATACATCAGAGCGGATATTCTGCATGGTATCATAGATGGCCAGCCCTGCGCTGACGGAACCGCCGGGGCTGTTGATATAAAGCTGGATGTCCTCTTTTTCTTCCGAATCAAGATATAAAAGCTGCGCTACAATGGAGGCGGACATTTCATCGTTGATTTCTCCTACCAGATGGATGACGCGGTTTTCCAAATTGCAAGAGAAAATATCGCTTGTTCTCCCTTTTTCGCTGATTACATATGGATTGATGATCATATAATTATCCTCTCTTTCCTGTTGGTAGTGTCAAGTCTACTACCTATTTTTATTCTCAAACCTTTATTTTAGGGAGTTTTGCAAAAAAATGAGCATTACCCCCCCTTTTGATGTATAATGTCTTCGACCAAAAATCCAAAATACAAAGGAGACTAATGCTCATGAACATTATACAATATTTCTTAGATGTTATTCAATACCAACAAAAAATTATTTATCAGCTTTTGAACTTTATCGTTACACTTCACACATTCGTACAGCCAGCTCATTTCTCCCTCTAAGTTCTTTTTTATAATGGCTCTTTATTTCAACTTCCCTACGGGTGCTTACCGGCATCATCAGCCTGCCGTTTTCTTGAAGACCTGTGTTATTTTCGATTCACCTTTATGATTCCAAATGAACTTCACATCGCTTCCAACTGATGGCACTTCTTTCAGTCCTGCCTAAAGTTTTGCAGGAATCAGGAGCTCCCAATACCGCACCTTATATTCGTCCCCATCTATAGCTTCTACCACACCAAGATGCTGTTCAAATATCTACATGAAACCTTCCTGCACTTTAACCTTGCGATATACAGGAAATTCTTTGTTAATCTCCTCAAGCCGCTTTTCATCTTCAAGCTTCTCAAAATCCGGGCTCTCAATAAGCCTGCAAAGATTAATATTCTGTCATTGTATGTCCATCCTATGATTGGTTTTGGAAGAATAAAGCACTCCATCTACAGAATAGAATGTTTCATTCTGTTCATCACACTCAAAGCGAACCACCGGTTTATAAAATACGATACTGTTATCCTCCTGTCTGATGCCAATGTATTCACTGCCTCCGATTCCACTTTGCGTCTGTATGCTGCTGATATATTTTCCCAATTTGATTGTGAAAACAAGTTCATCAAATGATATCGGAGCATCATACAGTGATTCATCGTCTCCTTCATAAGCAACGATACGTCCATAAAGAGGATTCTTTGCCATATACTCTTTCCTTGCTTTTTCGGCCTCCTCATATTCTTTGGTCCCCTCGCGTATAGGCTTCCCGTATGGTCCTGTCCAGGGCTCAAATCCATCATCAAAAGGCTTTAGGGAAATGCGAAACCAAGCAGGAACACCAATATTGGCAAATCCTCCCAACTCCGTAATTTTTTCACCCTGGTCAGTTACATCCGGTATTTTGATGACAAGACCTTCTTCCGTTCCATCCCACAGGTATTCCTCTACCAGTCCCTCATGGCTTACCTGTCCTATGGTTATTCTCAGGTCTCCCATCATGATATTTGTATTCCCTGTTACAGACCGGGCGGGACATCCTGTAAAAAGCATCGTGAATACGGCAGACATGAAGGCACACACAATCCACTTTTTCGTCTTCTGCACCGTTCTCAACTTGTCATTATCACCATAGTTATTTTTCTTGTCTGCCATATTGTTTCCTGCCTCATATTTTTTAAATGTAAAGTGAATAAGAAAACATACGCCTTTTAGATATAATAGACATAGTTTTCTTTCCTTGGTGCAGCTTCCCTCGGTTTTTCGGCTGCGTAACCAAGCGCACAGTGTCCAATTCCTTCATAATCCTCATCGATTCCCAGCTTCTTTAAGATGTCTTTTCCAAAATCAGAATCGAACTCCTCCCTTGCCCTGTGAATCCAAATACTTGCAACGCCAAGACTTTCCGCAGCATTCATAAGATTCCCCATAACAAGAGAACCATCATATATATGGGTTGGTACATCTCTTTTTGCAAGGACAATCAGGATGACCGGTGCACCGTAGAACGGATCAAAGCCCTCTTGCCACCCACCAATTTTCCTGTTCTCCTCCGAAATTTCATCACGTAACTTTTTATCCGTCACCGCTATAATAATCGGGCTCTGCTTTCCCATTCCCGTTGCTGCATAAGTCCCTGCCCTTATGATTGCTTTTAAATCCTCATCCCCTACCATGTCAGGCTTAAAATTCCTGCAGCTTCTCCTTGTCTCCAACACCTTTAATGTCCCATTCATTTTTAATCCTCCATATGTTTTTTCTCATTTATATTATCCTAAAAATAATTCTTTCACAAGTTTTTTATGATAGAAAATCATAAAAATCACCGGTACAAGCAGGCTCAAACACTCGATTAGGGCAAACAGCCAGGAATCACCGGCTATCATACCTGGGAAATCCCAATGCGATACATTATCAATGCACACAAACCCATAACGATACAGTAAACCACCATATAAACTCATCTCCCCATAAACAGTTCTCCGTCAAAAAAATTCTCCTGAAAATCTATCTTCCGCAAGATATCTTCCTTTGAAAATGCTGCTCCCTGCGGAACCACAAATCCGTTACCTGATTCCAGTCCCTGCCATCACTTTTGCTGAAAATTTGATCCAGATAACCACCAACGGGACTTGTGTTGTATTGCTTAATAATTTTGATCACCACAGAACCAAAAAATGCTAAACCATAGGTTCTAATCTGTGGCTTAGTACTATATTTTCCATCTCAACCTCGAAAGTCAGGTATTATAACACAGCCTGCACCAATAAGCCAGTAGAAAATCCAAAAATCTACAATCCTCTGATAATGCCTAAATACTCCTGTCTCTGATCTACTACGGCATAGATAATAACCTGCTTCTTATTATCATCTACCTTATAAAATACAAGATCCTTTTCCAAAACAAGAACCAGATACCCTTGTCTCTTTAAAACATTGTATTTCGGATCAACACCAATATACGGATTATCCCCCAGATTCAAAATGGCTTCTTCAAGATAATCAAGTTTTTCCAATGCCACATCGTCCCCAAAGTTTTCTGCAACATAAAGGATTATCTTTCGGATTAAGGAATCCGCCGTATCTGTTCGTATAACTTCGTACTTCAAGCCTTCCCCTCCTTAAGAATACTCCTTAAGTCGTCAAACGTATCCTTCATAGGTGCAACTCTACCGTACTTAATATCCTCATCAGCTTCTGCAAGAATTTCCAAAAGTTCAATTCTCGCCTTCATCCTCTTATACTCTTCATAGGCAAGGGAAACTGTGTCTCCTCTTCCATTTACCGTAATGATAACAGCCTCATTGTCTTCACGGCATTGTCTGGATATTTCGTTATAGTGATTTCGTAAATCTGCTGATGGTCTGATTACTTCCTGCTGTGCAAACAAGATTATCACCTCCTCTTTTAACATAGACATATTATATCATTATATGTCTATGTTTGCAATTGTAATCGTCCCCCTCGGTGGACAAAATGGGAGTAGGAA
>CADBMP010000156.1 GCA_902795775.1 uncultured Lachnospiraceae bacterium
ATTCTTCTTATGGGAGCTGTCATGGTGGTATGTGCGGTACTTGGGCTTTTTGCAGGGCTCATGGGAGCGGTCTATGGTTCCAAGGCATCAACTGGTTTTGCAAAAAATCTGAGAAAAGGGATGTATGAAAATATCCAGTCTTTCAGCTTTTCAAACATAGACAAATTCAGTACATCGGGACTGATTACCAGACTGACGACAGACGTAACGAATATCCAGAATTCTTACCAGATGATCTTAAGGATGTGCATGAGGGCTCCGGCCTGTATTTTATGTGCAATGGTCATGTCTTATTCTGTTAATGCAAAGATTGCGACCATTTATCTGGTGGCAGTTTTGGTGATGGGAACCATTTTAGGACTGATCATCCGTATTGCCATGAAGTATTTCAGTCAGGTGTTCAAGCGGTACGACAAGTTAAATGAAAGCGTGCAGGAAAATGTAACGGCAATCCGCGTGGTCAAGGCATTTGCCAGGGAAGATTATGAAAAAGAAAAGTTTTCAGGTGCCAGTAAAAATATTTATAAAATGTTCGTTAAAGCAGAGAGTGTTGTGGCATTTAACAATCCGGTCATGATGTTTACGGTCTATGCCTGTATCCTTTTCATCAGCTGGCTTGGCGCAAACATGATTGTGGGCGGGGAGTTAAGTACCGGTGATCTCAGTACGCTTCTGGCGTATTGCATGAATATCCTTCTAAGCTTAATGATTCTTTCCATGCTGTTCGTAATGCTGACGCTCAGTATTGCAAGTGCGGAGCGAATCGCTGAGGTCTTAGAGGAAAAAACAGATATTACAAATCCGGAAAATCCGGTCATGAAGGTCGAAAGCGGGGATGTGGTTTTTGAACATGTAAATTTTGGGTATTACAAAAAAGCTTCGGACTTGGTGTTAAAGGATATTAACCTTAATATACGGGCAGGGGAAACCATTGGGATCATCGGTGGGACAGGAAGTGCAAAATCCAGCCTTGTGAACCTGATCAGCCGCCTTTATGATGTAAGTGATGGAAGTGTAAGGGTCGGCGGCAGGGATGTAAGGGAATATGATTTAGAGGTGTTAAGGACGGAGGTTGCAGTTGTCCTTCAGAATAATGTGCTTTTCAGTGGAACCATTTTAGAAAATTTAAGATGGGGCAATGAACATGCAACAGAGGAAGAATGTAAACACGCCTGTGAGCTTGCCTGTGCAGATGAATTTATACAGAAAATGAAAGACGGGTATGAAACGCGCATTGAACAGGGCGGTTCCAATGTTTCCGGAGGACAGAAACAGAGACTGTGCATTGCCAGGGCACTCTTAAAGAAACCAAAGATCCTGATTTTGGATGATTCCACAAGTGCGGTCGATATGGCGACCGACGCAAAAATCAGGAAAGCATTTGAAGAAAAAATACCGGATACCACGAAGTTCATCATTGCACAGAGGATTTCCAGTGTGGAGCACTGTGACCGGATCATTGTTATGGACGATGGTGAGGTGAACGGCTTTGGCACGCATGAAGAGCTGCTTGCGGCAAATCATATTTATAAAGAAGTTTATGATTCACAGATTCACGGAAGTGGTGATTTTGACAGAAAGGAGGCGTAATTATGCCTAGACCTATGAGAGGACCGCGCCCGAAGATTGAACATCCGGGAAAATTATTTATGCGGCTGATGAAATATGTCTTTAAAAATTATTGGTTTCACTGTATTATTGTAGTAGCATGTATCTTTATTTCCGTACTTGCCAGCGTACAGGGAACCATGTTCATGCAGTCATTGATTGATGACTATATAGAACCCATGTTGAAAAGCAAAAATGCAGATTTTGGCCCGCTTCTTTCTGCCATTACAAAAGTTGCCATTTTTTACGGAATTGGTGTGCTGGCATCTTATGCGCAGACAAGGCTGATGGTCAATGTGACGCAGGGAACGCTTTTAAGGCTCAGAACCGATATGTTTGAAAAAATGGAATCCCTGCCCATTAAGTATTTTGACACACATGCGCATGGGGATATCATGTCTCTTTACACAAACGATATTGATACCCTGCGGCAGATGATCAGCATGAGTATTCCACAGTTCATTAACAGTTTGATTACAATCGTTTCTGTTATCTATTGTATGATACTTTTAAGTATCCCCATGACAGGTCTTGCTTTCCTGATGATTTTGGTGGTAACGTTTGTGAGCAAAAAGGTCGTGGGACTTAGCGGTTCTTACTTTGTGGAGCAGCAGAAAAATTTAGGGGAGTTGAATGGGTACATTGAGGAAATGATCAGCGGACAGAAGGTGGTAAAAGTCTTCTGTCATGAGGAAAAGAGCTTAGAGGGTTTTGATAAGAAGAACGAACAGCTCTTTGAAAGTGCGGACAAGGCGAACCGGTATGCAAATATGATGGGACCGATCAATGCACAGCTTGGAAATTTAAGTTATGTATTCTGTGCGATTGTCGGGGGAGTGCTGGCACTGAATCATGTGATGGGATTTTCCATTGGAAAGCTGGTGAGCTTTTTGACGTTCAATAAGTCCCTGAACATGCCAATCAGCCAGGTGAGCCAGCAGTTCAATTCCGTTGTAATGGCACTTGCCGGAGCGGAGAGAATATTCAAACTGATTGACGAGGAACCGGAAACGGACGATGGATATGTGGAGCTTGTCAATGCAAAAG
>CADBMP010000157.1 GCA_902795775.1 uncultured Lachnospiraceae bacterium
AGCAACACCAACACCTACGCCGACAGCAACACCAACACCTACGCCGACAGCAACACCAACACCTACGCCGACAGCAACACCAACACCCGCTCCGACGTATAATCCAAATGCTCCGGTAACTGTAGCGACGGTCAATCCGGGCATAATACCGACAAAGTCCCCGAAAACAACGAAAACTCCGGCTCCAACAAAGAAACCTGCAGATTCAGGTTCAACGCCGGAAGTCATTAAACAGGGGGTAGTAAAGAAAGTCGGAAAGATAAATTATAGCATTCTTTCTTCCAGTGTCTGGGGTGGAACAGTGGCAGTAAAGAAGACGGCAGATAAAAAAGCGAAAACTGTGGTCATTCCGGACAGTGTGAACATCAAAGGAGTTGATTATAAGGTTACAGAAATTTCAAGGCGTGCGTTTGCAGGAATGAAGAAATTAACAAACCTGACTATTGGGGAAAATATCACCTCCATTGGCGAAAGCGCATTTGAGAGCTGCCAGAAATTACAGTTCGTGTCGGTACCGAAGAATGTAAGGTTCATCGAAAAAAGAGCCTTTGCCTCCTGTAAAAAGCTCCATTTCTTTATCGTTCAATCGAAAGTGCTTTCCGGGGTCGGTTCCAAAGCCTTTTTAGGAACTTATGGTGCTGTAAAGGTGAAGGTGCCGAAAAAGAAATTAAAAGCTTATAAGGTGTTAATGAAAAATGGAAAGCTGTCAAGGTATGCAGTATTTATAACGCCGCCAAAGATGATTAATTATAAAGGTGTGGATTATTAAACCGGCTTTGAGGTTCTGTTTCAAAGGAAAGATTTAGATATAAAAATGGCGTGGTCATGTAAGGGTGGCTGCGCCTTTTTTATCTTATAGGAAAGTTCGTCTTATCATCACACCTTATGAATCCATATAGATTTTTACTTGAAAACAAGTTTTCTGTGAAAAATATATATAGATACATAAGAAGGCTGAATAGATACCGGTCAGAAGTCGATCCTGATAAAAAGTCAACAAATCCCTTTTCATAATTTTAAAAATATGATATAGTGTTCAAGGCTGTAATAACGAGAGAAAAGTTTTTTCGTGATTTCTGCTTTGGTGCGGAAATCCCTGATTATTATAAAAATCGGGTGTTAGCAGCGGAGGTAGTGAGCTTGAAAGCATACTTTCAAAACAATTATGTTCTTTCCGGTCATATCCATTTGTATTGTGTTTTTAATCAGCCAGGCATATGATATCTGTCTAAAATCTTTTATATATGGATTTTTGGCAGAGATTCATTTCGTCCGGATTATAAAAAAATGATGTATTAGTGGCTGGAATACGGGGCATAAGAATCATGAACAGGAGGAATTTTTATTATGAAGAAGAAATTTTTGGCAGCATTTTTATCCATGACTCTGGCATTTTCCCTGACCGCATGTGGCGGGGCTGGTGGAAATGGCGGCAGTTCGGGCACAAAGACAGCCGGAGAGATGGCAGAAATTAAAGAAAAGGGAAAGCTGGTCGTTGGTGTGACGGATTTTGAGCCGATGGATTATAAGGATGATTCCGGCAACTGGATTGGTTTTGATGCAGATATGGCGAAAGCTTTTGCAAAGGAATTAGGGGTAGAAGCAGAATTTATGGAGATTGACTGGGACAATAAGATTCTGGAGCTGGACGGAAAGACCATCGACTGTGTCTGGAACGGCATGACGCTGACAGACGAAGTGACAAGTGCAATGGACTGTTCCAATGCTTACTGCAATAATGCACAGATTGTTATTGTGCCATCAAAGGATGCAGACAAGTATAAAGATACCGAAAGCATCAAGGATTTAAACTTTGCAGTGGAGGCAGGAAGCGCCGGTGCTGCACAGGCAAAAGAACATGGCTTAAAATACACAGAAGTGGAAAGCCAGGCAAATGCCCTGATGGAGGTGGCAGCAGGGACTTCAGATGCAGCCATCATTGATTCCCTGATGGCAGCTGCCATGGTAGGGGAAGGCACCAGTTACAAGGATCTGACTTATACAGTGGAATTGAACAGCGAAGAATACGGTGTCGGGTTCAGAAAAGGCTCTGATTTGAAAGATGAATTAAATAAATTTTTTAAAAAGAGTTATGATGATGGCAGCATGAAAGAAACCGCAGAAAAATATAAGGTACAGGTGGCTCTGAAGGAGCAGAAATAAGGCAGGGGAATTATGGATTTGTTTTTGAAACAGCTTCCTATTGTGATAGGTTCCCTCAATGAGGGATTTTTACAGACGTTAAAGCTTTTTTTTGTGACACTATTCGGGGCACTTCCGTTAGGACTTTTCATTTCCTTTGGCTCACGTTCGCGGATTCCCTTTTTACGGGCAGTGTTTAAAGTATTTATCTGGATTATCCGGGGTACGCCCCTGATGATCCAGCTGCTGATTATTTATTATTTTCCGGGACTGGTGCTTCACAATGCAGTCTGGGGAGGAGATGAGGCAGGAAGGTTCGCGGCATCAGCAGTTGCATTTATCATCAATTACGCCTGCTATTTTTCAGAAATTTTCCGCGGTGGAATACAGAGCATCCCGGTGGGGCAGGATGAAGCAGGCTTGGTGCTTGGCATGACGAAAACGCAGATTTTTTTCCGGATCAAGCTCTTACAGATGGTA
The DNA here is from genome assembly GCA_902795775.1 of uncultured Lachnospiraceae bacterium. Classification (GTDB taxonomy): domain Bacteria; phylum Bacillota; class Clostridia; order Lachnospirales; family Lachnospiraceae; genus Butyribacter. Next base: position 2,623 of record CADBMP010000157.1, read on the forward strand.
AAAAGGATACTGCCTCCTGTGTCCAATGAAATCCTGACACTGGTAAAGGATACCTCGCTTGCAAGAATTATTGCACTGCAGGAGGTCATCTGGGCAGGGCAGGCATTTATGAAAGGTTCACAGGGGATTTCAGGAGCCATCTGGCCGCTCTTTTTTACGGCGGTCTATTATTTGATCTGTAATGGAATTTTGACAGTGGTTCTGGGAAAGTGTGAAAAGAAGCTGGAATATTTTAAATAATGGACAAGGAATTGTCGAAATATCAGGAGAGAAAAAATGCCTATTTTAGAAGTAGAACATATATGCAAATCCTTTGAGAATACGGAAGTCTTGAAGGATATCAGCTTTTCATTGGAAAAAAGCCAGGTGCTTTCTATTATCGGTTCTTCCGGGAGCGGGAAGACGACTTTGCTCCGCTGCCTGAATTTTTTGGAAATACCGGACAGCGGAGTAATCCGCGTGCATGGGGATACTGTTTTTGATGGTCAGGAGGAATCTCTTTTAAAAGAAAATGTCATCCGGAAAAACAGGCTTCATTTTGGTATGGTTTTTCAGTCGTTTCACTTGTTCCCGCAATATACGGCGTTAAAAAATGTCATGCTTGCAAAGGAGCTGCAGGCAAAAAAGAGGGAAGATTATAAACAAAAGAAAAAGCAGATTCTGGAAGAAATCCGTATGGAAGCAGAGGAACTTCTGGAACAGATGGGCTTGAAGGAAAGGATGGAAAACTATCCGCACCAGCTTTCCGGAGGGCAGTGCCAGCGTGTCGCAATCGCAAGGGCACTGGCGTTAAAGCCGGATATTCTGTGCTTTGATGAGCCGACCTCTGCACTGGATCCGGAGCTTACGGGCGAGGTGTTACGTGTCATGAAGGGACTTGCCAGGCAGAAAATGACCATGGTAATCGTGACACATGAGATGGGCTTTGCAAGGGATGTTTCAGACCAGGTGCTTTTTATGGACAATGGGTATGTGTTGGAACATGGCAGTCCGGATGAGGTTTTTGGAAATCCGAAAGAGGAGCGCACAAAACAGTTTTTAGCAGGTTTTTTTGCCGGATAATATCCGGCATTTTTTCTTTTTTGTGCATTTAGATGAAGATGTTGAATGGAATCCGGCATTTTCTTGTGCGTTTTTTGACGTTTTATTGACACATTCGTATGTTAGAAATTATTGGCAAAAGAAAAGGGGGAGATATGATTAGGAAACAAATACAGTTTTATGGCAGAGTTCAGGGAGTAGGGTTCCGCTTTCATGCGCAGTATGCAGCAGATGCGTTAGGCCTTACCGGCTGGGTCAGAAATGAAAATGATGGTTCTGTACGGATGGAAGTACAGGGCGAGGAGAAGCTGATTGACCGCATGCTCCTGACATTTAAGGAAGACCGTTATATCAGGATTGATGGTATAGAAACAAAGAAACTGGCATTAAAGGAGGGAGAACGGCATTTTCAGATTGTTTAGGCGTGGAGACGGGCTTTGTATGCCGTAGTGGAGATTCTTTTGTCTAAGACAATTTGTTGTATGCTGTTTGTTAAATGGTTTTAGGGGTAGAAATTTAAAAAAAAATATGGTATGTTTCCTGTACAGAAAAAAATAAGTGCCTGGCAGGAGGGTTCATAAAAAGAAAAGAGTATATAAATTTTTTTCTGTGAGAAACTAACAGTCAGATTTGAACGAGAAGTCTGCTGCATATACTGGTAAATGACGAAGTATGAAAAATCGTTTAGGTCAGGATGCTTGGAAATTAGCAAAACGGGTTACATTAAAAAGTAGTAACAAAACGGAGGCGATGAAAATGAACAGATTAATGGTAAATGGTGATGAACTTACAGGAAAAAGATTAGAGGGATGGATTACGTTACACCCTCGTGCAATCAGGGATTTAGAGGAGCAGACAGAAGAAATCGTGATGCTGGCATTAGATCATGATCCAAATGCTTTAAGCGTGGTGAGAAATCAGACAGAGGAAATCTGCAAATATGCAATGAGCTTAAATCCTTATACAATGGTGTATATTAAAAATCTGACACCGGAATTGGTAAAGTTTGCCTGCGAGCTGGAACCGGAGCTTAGGGAAATGCTTGAGGGCAGCTCATTAGCACAGGTAGCATAAAAAATAGAGAGAAAGCTGTATTTGGAGCAGGCGGGGACATATCAGTTTCCCGTCTGTTTTTTTCTTTATGATGCACACAAAAAATTATTCTATCAAATTTTCTTCGGGATATTTTGGATATGATGATAGTTATCACTTTATACATTTCTTTACGGATACCCGTACAAAATACTTGACCAATAAATTTATTTTCTTTATACTTAGTATTGAGGTGTTTCATTAGCTGGATTTATGATATCTGCCTGAAATCTTTTCTATATGGATTTTTGGCAGATATCATTTAGTCAGGGATAAAAACTGAATGTGAATAGTAACACAGCGGATAAAATAGTTTTTTGGGGGGGTTACATATTCCGGATAAAAGGAGAGGTTGGATGATTAAAATTGCAATTTGTGAGGATAGTGACATAGAACGAAAATTATTACAAAGATTGATTGCTTTTTTTATGTCGGAAAAAGGATTGGATTATAAGCTGGAAACTTTTGAAAATGCAGAGGTGCTGATTGACGGATATGAAGATAATCCTTTTGATTTGATTCTTTTAGATATCCATATGGGGAAAATTGACGGGGTAGAGGCAGGCAGACGGCTCAGAAAGCTGGATGAGAATGTGGAAATTGCGTACTGTACTTCCAGCAAGGAGTTTGCGATCACTGCATATGAAATTCATGCCCTTGGATATTTGTTAAAGCCGTATGAGCCGGTAAAAATTGGTGCCATGCTTGATTATTTTGTGCAGAAACATCCACAGAATAATCAAAATTATATAGAAGTGAAATCGAAAAGAAAATCTGTAATTATCCCATACAAAGAGATTATCTATTTGGAATCCGATAATAAAGTGGTTTATATTCACACCACAAGCAGGGGAGATGTAAAGGTATATAATAAATTAGACAATTTAGAGGAGCAGATGCGTGATGCCCGTTTTTTAAGATGTCATCAGAGCTATCTGGTCAATATGGACTATGTGGCAGGATTAGTGGATTTTGATTTTATCATGATGAATGAAGATGTCATTCCAATCAGAAAAAGCGGGAGAAAACTTTTGGTCAAAAGATATGAGGATTATTATAAAAGAAGTATAAAGGAAAGTGATTAGAATATATGAAAAAAATAAAGCAGATAATAAGAAAAATGTTTTTGCCTGCAATAGCAGGCGTGTTTCTTTTTACCGGATGCGGAAAGGTGAGTGAAGCTTATAAAAAAGCAATGGAGCTTTCCGAAGAAGGCAAATTTGCAGAGGCAGAAAAATATTTTGCAGATGCCGTGGGGGAAGATGAAACAGAGCCAAAATATGGGATTGGATATGGCATGACGCTAAATCATCTGTTGAAGTATGAGGAGGCAGAAAACGCCTTTTCTAAGATTCTGGACACTGATATAAAAACATCGGAGGAGGAAGAAAAGCAGCTTCTTTATGGAAAAGCCATTGCTCTTTACGGACAGGGGAAAAATGAGGAAGCACTGCAGACATCTGAAAAGGCTTTAAAGATAAAGGTTTTTTCAAGCCTTGACAGGAATCTCCGCTATATCGGTGCAGTTTCCGGATTTATGAGCGGTCAGGGACCAAAAGCGGAAAAGTTTTGTGAAAAGCTGCTTGATAAGGACAGCTCAGATATGGAGGTGTATCTTCTGTATGGGGAGATGAAAAAGGCTTCCGGGGATACCGAAGGTGCAATCCGTATCTATGAAAAAGCAATCGGAAAGGATAATACTTATTTTGATGCCTATTTTGGACTGTATCAGGCGTATCTGGATGCAGGACAGAGCAGTGCGGCTTCTGAACTCCTGAATCAGATAACCTCTCTGGATACAACGGACGCTTCCGGAATGATTGCTGTAGGGAAGGCATGGTATTATCAGGGGGAATATGAAAAAGCACTGACATTCTTTGAAAAAGCATATCAGAAAGAGGAGGACGGATTGTTCTATATGTCTTTGATGAAAAAGGAATTGGGAAAAATGCAGGAGGCAGAAGATGGCTTTTTAGCCTATATTTCAGAAAAGAAAGAGGATATCATTCCTGAAGTCTATAACCAGTTAGCTGGAATTTATATGGAACGTATGCAGTATGATAAGGCCCAGGGAATGCTTACGCAGGGACTTTCTCTTGGGGATACAAAGGCTGCGCAGAATCTTCTTAGGAACCAGGTCATTCTTTTGGAGCTGGAGGGAGAGTAC
>CADBMP010000158.1 GCA_902795775.1 uncultured Lachnospiraceae bacterium
ACCGTTCTGCCGGATGAGGTAGTGGACGGGCTGTATGCAGCAGTAGAGCGTGCCGGTCTTTATGTGGCGAATCTGACGCTGGAGCCGATTGCTGCCATCAATGTTGCAATTCCGGACAGGTTCCGTCTTTTGAATATTGCACTGGTGGACGTTGGGGCGGGAACCTCAGATATTTCCATTACGAGAGATGGAAGCATCATTGCTTACGGCATGATTCCGGCAGCAGGAGATGAGATTACGGAGTGCATTGCCAGACGTTATCTGACAGATTTTGCGGAAGCAGACCGCATGAAACGTGAGATTGAAGGAAAAGACGAGGTTGAGTATTACGATATTATGGGCTTGAAACAGACCGTTTCTTCCAATGAGATCGTAGAGCTTGTGAGGGATACAGTCCAGTCCATTACCAAAAGTGTTTCAGACAAGATTACGGAGCTGAATGGCGGAAAAGCCGTCAGTGCTGTTTTTGTTGTGGGTGGTGGCGGAAAAATCAGCGGTTTTGTGGAGAGCCTTGCGGAGTATCAGGATATTACCGTAGAGAGGGTGGCACTCAGAGGAAAAGAGGTGCTTGGGAACATTGAATTTTTCCAGAAGGATATCAATGTGGATTCCCTGCTTGTTACGCCTATTGGTATCTGCCTGAATTTTTATGAGCAGAGAAATAATTTCATTTTCGTAAATGTGAATGGTGAAAGAATTAAGCTGTACGATAATAACAAGCTGACCATTATGGATGCGGCACTTCAGATGGGCTTCCCGAATGAGCAGCTTTTCCCTCAGCGTGGGGATACCATCAATTATTATGTGGATGGGGAAAAGAGGATGATGCGCGGTGAGCGTGGCGAGGCTGCGGTGATTCATATCAACGGAAAGGAAACGGGCATCAATACACCGATTACTTCAAATGACAAGATTGAGATTGTTCCATCCACAAAGGGGAAGGCGGCGTATTTGACCGTATCGCAGATTCCGGAGTTCAAATCCACGCTTAGTTTTAATTTTAATGGAAATCACATTGACTGTGCGCGTTATGTGCTGGTGAACGGACAGATGGAATCCGGGTATTATGAGGTCAAAAACGAAGACCATATCCAGATTTTGAATTATTACACTTTGAAACAGGTGTTAGAGGTAATGGATATTCCGGGCTATGCCAATGTAAAGGTAAATCATCTTCCGGCAGATCTGGAAACGAAGATTTACGATAATTTTACCATTGTGTGTGAGGTAATGGAGCAGATTCCGATTGATTATATTGGCGGAGAAACGATTGCACCGGTGTCCTATGAGGAGATGAAGACAGAGGAAGCTCCGGCACAGGAGGTTTCAGCTGGAAATCCGGAGAAAGCACAGGAAGTTCCGGTAGAGAATCCGGAGAAGGCACAGGAAGTTCCGGTAGAGAATCCGGAGAAGGCGCAGGAAGTTCCGGTAGAACATTCAGAAAAAGCACAGGAGGTTTCATCAGAAAATCCGGCAGAAACACAGCCGGATACAGCTTCGGATATTGCTTTAGAGGAAACCTTGAGCGAGGGGAAATCCGTAAACGGGGATTTTGTGAAGGAAATTTTTTCTGAAGAGAATGATGCAGAAGAGACAGGTGATGCAGTTTCTGATTTGGCTGACAACGGGGTTTTGGAAAATGCCGCAGAGGAAAAGCCGGAAAAACCGGTTCCAAAAAAGACAGACCCTCTTGATATGCTGATTACGGTAAATGGGGATTATGTGATTTTGAAGAAGAAAGAGCATTATATTTTAGTGGATGTGCTGGATTTTTATCATGTGGATACGGCGATTCCTCATGGAGACAGGCTGGAGCTTAAAGTAAATGACAAGGAGTGTGATTTTACGGAGCCTTTGAATGAGGGAGATGAAGTTATTATCCAGTGGGTGATGAATAAGAGGTAATGAGAAATCAAAATTTTAGAGGGAGGTGAGTGATGTATGTCAGATAAAGAAAAAATTGATATGCTAATGGAAAAGCTTGCTGATTTATACGAGATAGAAGCGGAATTAACAGAGGAAAGCAAGGTTTTAGCTCATAAAATAAGTGTTACTGAAACGAGGTTAAAAGCTATGGGGGTGGCTGATTTTTCAGGATTAAAACCAAAAAAATAATGATTACCGGAGACTGAAAAGTAACCACACTTTTGTTGATCGTGGTGTCAGGTTTACGGGACATGTGGGTTTGCTTTGAAAGGGGTTTACTTTGAAAGAGAAGAAAAATGATAAAAGCAGGAAAAAAACATGAAGATATGCAGTATTGCCAGCGGGAGCAGTGGAAACTGTATCTATGTGGGCGAGGGAGAGGATCATATTCTGATTGATGCCGGAATCAGCAGGAAACGGATTGTGGACGGACTTCATGAGATTGACGTGGAGCCGGAGGAGCTTAGTGGGATTCTGGTGACACATGAGCATATTGACCATGTGAGGGGAATCCCCATGATGGCAAAGATGTTTGGGACGCCGGTGTTTGCTACAGGCGGGACACTTGACGAGCTGCTGTTCAAGGATAAAAATCAGGATTTGAAAAGAGAAAATTTATATCAGGTGTATGCGGGAGAGCCGGTCGCCATTGGAAAACTTAAGGTCACGCCTTTTGCCATGTCGCATGATGCTGCAGAGCCTGTCTGCTATACGGTGGAGTCGGCGGGGAAAAAGGTCGGGATGGCAACGGATTTAGGCGTGTATGATGAAAAAATAATTTTTCATTTATCGGGAAGTGATTGTATTTTATTGGAAGCAAACCATGATATCAGCATGTTGGAGGCGGGAAGCTATCCGTATTCGCTGAAACGTCGGATTTTAGGGGACAGAGGGCATCTTTCCAATGAAGCGGCAGGAAGGCTTTTGTGCGAGCTGTACCATAAAAGGCTGCAGTATGTATTTTTGTCGCATTTGTCCAAGGAAAATAATTATCCGGAGCTTGCGTATGAGGCGGTCAAATGTGAGCTGTGGGAGGGCTTAGGGATGAATGTTCTGCCGTTTACCATGTCGGTTTCGGAGCGGGACAAACCATCGCCGCCGGTGGTTATATAAACATTGATATATGCACAGGGAAATTTCCAGACGATATACTTGTCATGGTGATTTTTTTTAAAAGTACGGCTTTATGTCCGGGCGCTGCAGGGAGGGCATGGAGTTTATTGTGCACAGACTTGAATCGTCAAAAATAAAGTGATGGTTGAAAACAGGCAATAGAAAAATTGATTTAAAATAAAGATGGAAGCAGCGCAGAAATGAGGTTAATATGAAAAAAACAGTAATTACAGTAGTAGGAAAAGACAGCGTAGGAATTATTGCAAAGGTATGTACATATCTTGCAAATCATCAGATTAATATTCTGAATATATCCCAGACAATCGTGGATGGATTTTTTAATATGATGATGATTGTGGATGTGGCGATGTATGATAAGGAGTTTGGAAATCTGGTGGATGATCTGGAGTCACTGGGCGAGGATATGGGCTGCATTATAAAGGTACAGAGAGAAGATATTTTCGACAGTATGCACCGGCTGTAGGGTGTGAATAAATAATGTGAAGTGGGGAATTGTTTATGATAAATATACGTGAAGTGTTAGAAACGAATGAGATGATTGATAAGGAGAATCTGGATGTCCGTACCATTACCATGGGAATTAGTCTTTTGAACTGTATTGATACGGATCCGGACCGCCTGAGCGATAAAATTTATGACCGGATTACATTGGCTGCAAAGGATCTGGTTTCTGTAGGCGAGGCGATTGAAAAGGAATATGGCATTCCTATTGTGAATAAAAGAATTTCTGTGACGCCGATTGCACTCATTGGCGGTTCCGCATGTAAGACGCCGGAGGATTATGTAAAGCTCGTGCGTGCGCTTGACCGCGCAGCAAAGACGACCGGAGTGAATTTCATTGGCGGATACAGCGCGCTTGTATCAAAGAGCATGACAAAAAGTGATGAGCTTTTGATCCGCTCCATTCCGCAGGCACTGGCAGAAACCGAGCTTGTGTGCAGCTCCGTAAATTTAGGTTCCACAAAGACGGGGCTTAACATGGATGCGGTGAAAATGATGGGCGAGGTCATTTTAGAAACGGCAAAAAATACAGCGGATAAGGGCAGCATTGGCTGTGCAAAGCTTGTAGTATTCTGTAATGCGCCGGACGACAATCCGTTTATGGCAGGTGCTTTTCATGGCGTGACGGAGGGGGATGAAATCATCAATGTGGGCGTCAGCGGTCCGGGCGTGATGAGAAGGGCACTGGAGTCTGTGCATGGTGCTGATTTTGGAACGCTTTGTGAAAAGGTGAAAAAGACAGCGTTTAAGATAACAAGAGTTGGGCAGCTTGTGGCAAGGGAGGCTTCCAAAAGATTACAGGTGCCGTTTGGAATTATCGACCTTTCTCTGGCACCGACACCGGCAATCGGGGACAGTATTGCGGATATTTTTGAAGAAATGGGCTTAGAGCGTGCGGGAGCTCCGGGAACGACGGCGGCACTTGCGCTTTTGAACGATCAGGTGAAAAAGGGCGGCGTCATGGCATCCTCTTATGTGGGGGGGCTTAGCGGTGCATTTATTCCTGTGAGCGAGGATCAGGGGATGATCAATGCGGTGCAGGACGGTGCGCTTACCATTGAAAAGCTGGAGGCAATGACCTGTGTTTGTTCAGTCGGACTGGACATGATTGCCATTCCGGGAGATACGAAAGCCAGCACGATTTCCGGAATCATTGCAGATGAAATGGCGATTGGCATGGTGAACCAGAAGACAACGGCGGTGCGCCTGATTCCTGTCATTGGAAAAGGAGTCGGGGAGACGGTAGAATTTGGCGGACTTTTGGGGCATGCACCGATTATGCCGGTCAATTCCTTTGACTGTACGGAATTTATCAACCGGGGCGGCAGGATTCCGGCACCGATTCATAGCTTTAAGAATTAAGGAAATATACGATTTTGCAAGGGAAAAAATATGAATTTAGAAGTTATAAAATTATTGTATTTAGATTCTAAGATAAAATGGTCTGCGCACTGTCTGGAACGGATGCAGGAAATTTCTGTCATTGATTATTCCAAAGCGGCTTGAGGGCATTTGAAGGAGATAGAGATATGATGAAAAAATGTGCAGGTGACAAAAATACGAAAGATAAGATTTTTCTATGCTCCTGCATTTGATGACCTAAAATACCAGATTTACTATTCTACGGATAAAAATTTCAAAATATCAAAAACGAATAAGGTTTATACGAAAAATTGTAATTATGTGATAAAAAATCTGGATAAGGATAAGAAATACTATGTGAAGGTTCGGGCGATGACGCATCAGTGGCGTGAGAAGTCAGATGATTGGGGAAAGAAGCTTTTTGGAAAGTGGAGTAAAATAAAGAAGGCTGAATAACAGTTACAGATTGTATACACTTATACATTGACATGAGAGTGGAAACTGTGTTATAACAATAAGGAGCTGTCGCAAAATGGTGGAGGATTCTTTGTGGCAGTTCCTTATGTGTTTTTGAAAATATTGTTATGATGTGGTACTGCATGGAGCAGTACGCAAAAATAGGAGGAAATCATTATGTCATTAGAATTATCGAAGAAGGCGGCAGCAGTAAAGCCATCTTCTACGCTTGCAATTACTGCAAAGGCGAAGGAATTAAAAGCAGCCGGAAAGGATGTTGTCGGGTTTGGCGCAGGAGAGCCAGATTTTGATACTCCGGAAAATATCTGCAATGTGGCAATTCAGGCAATTAAGGATGGATTTACAAAATATACGCCTGCTTCCGGAATTGTGGAGTTAAAGAAAGCAGTCTGTGAAAAATTTAAGAAATTTAACGGACTGGAATATACACCGGAGCAGATTGTCATAAGCAACGGCGGGAAGCATTCCCTTACCAATATTTTTACGGTGCTTTTAAATCCGGGGGATGAAGTAATTATTCCGGCTCCATTCTGGCTCAGTTATCCGGAGATTGTCAAACTGGCAAATGGTGTTCCGGTAATTCTTAAAATGACAGAAAAAGAAAATTATAAATTAACGGCAGAGGCATTGGAAAAGGCTATTACAGAAAAGACAAAGGCAGTTGTCATCAATACGCCAAATAATCCGACCGGAAGCATTTATACAGAGGAGGAGCTGCGTGCGATTGCAGATGTTGTGGTTAAGCATGATATTTATGTTGTCGCAGATGAAATGTATGAATATCTGGTATATGACGGGGAAAAGCATGTAAGCATTGCGTCCTTTGGAAAAGAGATTTATGACAGAACCATCACCTGCAGCGGACTGGCAAAGAGCTATGCCATGACCGGATGGAGAATTGGTTATACCGGGTCTTCACCGGAAATTGCAAAAATGATGGGAAGCGTACAGAGCCATCAGACTTCTAATCCAAACTCCATTGCGCAGAAAGCGGCAGTTGAGGCATTGACCGGCCCGCAGGATTCTGTTGCCATGATGTGTACCGAATTTGATAAACGCAGGAAATATATTTATGAGAGAGTAAGTAAGCTGCCTCATGTAAAGGCAGTGGAACCAAAAGGTGCTTTTTACCTTTTTGTGGACGCAGGAGATGTGATTGGAAAAGTACATAAGGGAGAAACGGTGGATTCTATTTCAAAGATGGCAGATATTTTAATCAATGAATATAATACTGCTGTTGTGCCTTGTGGTGATTTTGGGTTTGATACGCATATCAGGCTGTCTTATGCGATTTCTTTAGAGCAGATTGAAAAAGGAATTGACCGGATTGAGAGTTTCTTAAAAACTCTTGAATAAGGGAACGAGGTAACAAAAGAATATGGATACATTGGAAATCTTAAGAAATCTGGCAATCATCATCATCTGTGCCAAAGTATTTGGGTTGATTGCACATAAGCTTAAAACGCCGCAGGTTGCCGGGGAAATTGTGGCAGGGCTTCTTATTGGACCCTCTTTGTTTAATTTGGTTCCAGACAATGATTTTCTCTCCGGCATGGCTGAAATTGGTGTGATTCTTCTTATGTTCAGTGCGGGACTTGAAACAGATATTGAGAAACTGAAAAAATCCGGTCTGAAAGCAATCGCGATTGCCGTTGCCGGAGTTTCCATTCCTTTAGTGCTTGGAACAGTGATGTATATGTGCTTTTATGGTTTTTCGGCACCGGGTACAGCAGGATATATTGAAGCTGTATTCATTGGAACCATACTTACAGCAACCTCCGTCAGTATTACAGTGCAGGTTCTGAAAGAGCTTGGGAAAATTTCGACGGAGATAGGAACTACCATTATGAGCGCAGCAATCATTGATGATGTCATTGGGATTGTACTGCTTACAGCAGTGATTGGGTTAAAGGACCCAGATGCCAATCCGGGGCTTGTCTGCTTAAAGACGGCAGCGTTTTTTGCGCTGGCTTTCGTGGCAGGAATTGTGATATTTAAAATTATGCAGATGATAGACAGGAGATGGCCGCATACAAGGAGAATTCCAATCATCAGTCTGGTGCTCGCTTTTGTCATGGCGTATATTGCGGATAAATATTTTGGTGTTGCCGATATTACGGGCGCTTATGTGGCAGGTATCATCTTAAGTTCATTGGATGATTCCGCTTACATTGACCGGAAAATGGATATCAATTCTTATATGATTTTTGGTCCGGTATTTTTTGCAAGCATTGGTCTTCAGACAAATTTACGGACGGTGGATATGTCCATCCTTGCGTTTTCCGTTGCGTTTGTGCTGGTCGGTCTTTTTGGAAAGATTGCCGGCTGTGGGCTGGTTTCAAAGCTTTTGGGATACAAGGGTTCTGACTGCCTGAAAATCGGTGTCGGGATGATGACCCGTGGCGAGGTCGCGCTGATTGTGACGCAGAGAGGGCTGAAAGCAGATATTATTGACAGCAGGTATTTTACGGCTGTAATTCTTTTAATTATAATAAGCTCCATTTTTACGCCTATCATTTTGAAAGCATTGTATGCTTCTGAGTAACTTTTATGTAAAGTTATTTAGAGAAGAAATTTTTTGAGGGACACTTTTGGAAAGCTGAACTGTTAATCGAGTAGGAGGGGGCCTGTCCCCCTCTTACTCGCTGCGCCGCCTGCATGCAGCTTTGCTGCAAAATTTCCATAAGCGGGCGTGTGCATAAAAAAGTCCTGTAAGCCTTTTGAATAGCTTACAGGACTTTTTTCTTTTTGGATGTACATTATCTCTTTGGTTTTTTGGTCTGAAAACAAATACTTTCAAATTGTCTGCATATTACGTCTTTGTTTTTTGGATTCAGAAAAAATTTTCAATCGTATTTTCTATGCTTCTGAATCCTGAATCTTTTCCGCACGTGCTTTAATTTCACGTTCTGCCACTTCATCCGGTGCCTGTTCATATCTGGCAAATTCATAAGAGAAGGTACCGGCACCACTTGTCATGGAGCGGAGCTTTGCATCGTATCCAAACATTTCTAAATAAGGGATATCGGCCAGAACCTCCTGATAACCGTTCTCCAGAGGATTCATTCCCATCACGCGCGCGCGCCTTTTGTTCAGATCTCCCATGATATCTCCCGTATAGCTTTCCGGAACCACCACGCGCAGGGATGCGACCGGCTCCAAAAGCACTGGTGACGCATCCATGAATCCCTTTTTGAATGCCTGGCTTGCCGCCACCTTAAATGCCAGCTCGGAAGAATCCACCGTATGGAAAGAACCATCATACAATACAGCTTTTACTCCAATAACCGGATATGCAGCAAGTGGTCCGCTTTTTACTGCTTCTGCAATTCCCTTTTCCACTGCCGGGAAAAAGTTTTTCGGAACAGCTCCGCCTACCACGCACTGCTCGAATACATATGGTGTATCCAAATCGCCGGATGGCTCGAACGTCATTTTTACATGACCATACTGACCATGACCGCCAGATTGTTTTTTGTATTTGTATTCTGCATCTGCCTTTTTGCGGATTGTCTCACGAAAAGCAATCTTCGGACGCATCAGTTCTATGTCCACCTTATATTTTTCTAAAAGCATGCTCTGTACCACTTCCAGATGCTGCTCGCTCATTCCGTAAAGGAGCGTCTGACCGTTTTCGCTGTCATTGACATGCTGCAGTGTCAGATCTTCTGAGAGCATTCTGGAAAGTGCCTGTGAAATTTTGTCTTCGTCTCCCTTTTTCTTTGCCTTATATCTTAGATATACATACGGTTTGGAAATATTGGTACGCAGATATGCCACAGGATTTTTCCTGGTGGATAAAGAATCTGTTGTCAGGCTGCTCTGCAGTTTTGCAAGTGCACCAATATCGCCTGCATGAAGCTCTGCCACCTCTTCCACCTTATTTCCGCAAAGCACATAAAGCTTTCCGATTTTTTCATCTAAATCCCTGTGGTAATTGTACAGCACATCATCTGGTTTCAAGACTCCGGAATTTACCTTGATCAAAGAATATTTCCCTATATACGGGTCTACAAGGGTTTTAAAAATATATGCAGATTTTGGCTTGGAAAAATCATAATCCGCTTCAAATACTTCATTTGACTGTGTATTGATTCCGGCTAAGTTTCTTCTGTCCGGACTTGGAAAATATTTTATGATATCTGCCATCAGTGTGTACATACCGCGCGCCAGAGGATTAGAACCCATTAACACCGGTACAATGGAGCCGTCGTAAACATTGACACGAAGTGACTGGCGAATTTCATCCTCTGAAAATTCATCTCCTTCAAAATAACGCTCCATAAATTCCTCGCTCGTTTCAGCAACTGCCTCTAAAAGTGCTTCCCTGCAGATTTCAAGATTTTCTTTAGAATAATCCGGCACATCAAATTTATCCACCGTTCCTTTTTCGTTCCAGCGTTTTGCCTTCTGCTGCACCACATTCACATATCCCACAAACTGGCCATTTTCACGAATTGGCAGATGGAACGGCGCAATCTTTTTTCCGTACAGGTCCTGCAGATCCTGCACCACTTGACGGAAACTGGCATTATCCACATCCATATCCGTTACGAAAAAAATGCGTGGCAGCTTATATTTCTCACAAAGCTCCCACGCACGTTTTGTCCCTGTCTGGATTCCTGCTTTTCCGGAAATCACAATAACGGCAGCATCTGCCACAGATACTGCTTCTTCTGTTTCTCCAATAAAATCAAAGTACCCAGGCGTATCAAAAAAATTGACCTTATAGTCCTCCCAAAGGACAGGTACCATTGAAGTCTTAATGGAAAATTGACGCTTTATTTCCTCTTTTTCATAGTCACTGATGGTATTGCCTTTTTCCACCGTCCCCATACGGCTTGTCATTCCTGACAAAAAGGCCATAGCTTCCACCAGAGATGTTTTTCCACACCCCCCATGACCTAACAAAACCACATTACGAATTTTGTCTGTTGTAAATACATTCATACGCACTGCCTCCTCCCATTATTTTTGTAACAGCCCTGTATTCTGTTTTAAAACCTTGAAAATTTAATGAATCAGATTTTTAAGGAACATCGGTCCGGACTGTCATCACCCCGTCACTGTTCACAGTTTATGACTTGATTAAAGTATATCATATACAGGAAAAATACTCAATAAATTCCTGTTTTTTTACAGGGTAGGATTTTATAGGTCATAGCGTAATTCAAACTCTGGATTTTTATGGATTGCACATGGAAAAAATGCAGGGTTTGTGCTATTATATGCATAACAATGTTTTGATTCTGGAATTTTTTAAATATGCGAACAAAAAACATCAAAATGATGTATATACATAAATATGAAATGGTAAGTACCGTTTTTACATCATATAATGGTAAAAAAATTAAGGGGACTTACTATGAAACGTATAAGGGAGTTGAAAGAGGAGAAAGGAGTGACACAAGAGGAGCTGGCATTTGTGCTTGGAATTTCACAGCAGAGGGTAAGTAAGCTTTTATCGGGAAAAAGCCATTTTTACCCATCGGAAATTAAAAAATGTGCAAATTATTTTCATGTCACTTCAGATTATCTCCTGGGATTAACAGATAATAGGGGCAGACTTTGGGAAGAATTGTCGGGGGATTTAATATCTGTAACAGATGTAAGTGAGTCAGATAAAAAACTTCTGATGTATTATTTCAGCTTGCTTACGGAAAAACAAAGAAAGCTGATATTAGGGCTTTTGGAGTCTATGGTGGCGGGTCAGGAGTAATTTTTATTGCGTTGGATAAGAGGTTGAAATGTTAGTTCGGGCGACACGTGTATTAGAGGTTTTATCCATTATACTTTTTACGAAGTTTGCATATAATCAAAAACTGCGGGTCAAGGGAAGTGATTTGTGGTTATTTATGATTGAGCTTGTTTATTTGGAGATGGTGGATTCGGTGGTAAAATCATTTCCGCTTTCGATGGGTTCTTATTTGATTTTATTTGGCTATCTACAAATAGAATATAGGGAAAGTACAAGGAAGAATATTCTGCAGTTAGTCTTTTGTTTGTTTAGTATGGGACTGCTTCAGTTATTTGTACTAATGTGTTTATTTTGGTTAGATTGGTTTAAAATTTCTGATGTTGCAATGCTGATAGTGGGTTTGGTAAATCTTTTTATTATTTTCATTTTGGGAAGATTTAAGGTGATTTATAAATTTTCATATTATATTTTGAAAAATGAGAAGAGTATAATCCTTATATTTGGAGTTGTAGCATTTGCAGTTGTATATTTATTATTTCTTTTTAAACATGATGAGTATTTTCGATTAACAGATTTTTTGTTAATTGGAATTTGGTCATTTTTTATTTGTTATTTAATCATTCAGTGGCAGAGAACTAAACTTGATAATATCACGAAAAGCAAAGAGTTAGAGGTTCGGGGAATTTATGAAAACCGGTATCAGGAGCTTTTGGATTCGGTGAGGAAACGTCAGCATGATTTTGATAATCAGCTAAATGCCCTTTCGGGACAACAGCTTTATGCAGAAAATACGGAAGAATTGATGGAGCGTCAGAAGGAGTACAGTGAATGTATCCGTAAGGAGAACCGGTATAATAAGCTGATTGTAAAGGGAGCCGGTTCACCCATTTTGACCGGATTTTTCTTTAATAAGTTCATGGAAGCAGAAAGAAAAGGGTGTATTGTCAGCTATGAGGTAAGCTATGACCGCATGGAATGTGATTTTCCGGTGTACCAGCTGATTGATATTTTTGGCGTGCTTTTGGATAATGCAATTGAGGCATTGGAAAATTATGAGGGAGAACGGAAGCTTCACTTTATTCTGCGGGAGTATATGGACAGGGTGGAATGTGGTGTGTACAATGTTTCTCCTTATGTTCCGGCAGAAAAAATCCATGAGATGGTAAAACGGGAGGTCAGCACAAAGGGGGCAGGAAGGGGCATTGGATTGCCAAAGGTGATCGAGCTGTTGAATGAGCAGGGAACGGAATTATTTATCTTCAATAAGGACATGTCAGGAGAAAATTATCTGGCGGTGGAGTTTCATATGAAAAAATAAATGCTTTAATATGGAAATTTAAGAACGGAAATCGCAAAACGATAAAATGAAGTGGACAGACTAATGAAAAAGCCCTGTAATGAATGAAAGCTAAAGAACATTACAGGGCAGGGGGTTATTCTTCTTCAGTTGGATATGGCAGTTCGCCAATGAACAGCATGCAGCAGTGATGCCAATGGAAAAAAGTTGGTGAAGCTAAAAGTAAGCTACATACCGTATACATCCACTTCTTTAACTGGAACTTCTTCATTTTGTTTCCTCCTTTGAGATTCTTTAAGTATTTTTGCCACAATCAGCTGTGCTGATTGTAATATGATAACCCAGAAACCTACTGTGATAAGCGGGTGTTCCGGAATTACATACAAAATTGCTGCATATGTGCAGATAATGCCGGTTGCCTGTATTTTTGATTTTTTGATGCTCATGCCGTCCGGCTCGGGACGGTAACAGGAAACCACAGGTGCGGCATACATATTTCCTGCCAGACAAAGAAGAAGCAAAAGCAGCTGAACCAGAGTGATGACCGGTATCAGTGGCAGGATACAGATTGCAGTATAAAGACCAGCAGTGGTTACTAATAGGCAGGATGAATAATGTTTCATATGAAGTCCGCCTGTACAGGTGCGTAGAATAAGTAATACCAGAACAGCAAACAGAAACTCCGGAAGATACCCTAAGTAGTAGAAGAATGTTCCCATAATCAAGGTCTTGCTGGTTTCTGCAAGGAGAGAAAGCACCCGGTAACGGATTACTTTAATCTGGTAATTTGTGAATTTAAATTCATCTGATAA
>CADBMP010000159.1 GCA_902795775.1 uncultured Lachnospiraceae bacterium
AAAAAAAAAGCAAGAATCATCATAGAAAACATGGTGACATATTTTAAGGATAAGAAAAATGTCATTGGCTGGCAGATTGATAATGAATTAGAGGCAAATCACTGCTGCTGTCCGGTCTGTGCAGAAAAATTCCGGGAATTTGTAAAAAAGAAATACGGAACCATTGAAAAAGTCAATGAAGCATATGGAAACAATGTCTGGAGCGGAACATACAGCTCTTTTTCCCAGATTTCACCTCCATACGGTGAATGCCAGTCCATGCTGAACCCTTCCTATATGATGGATTTTGGGCGTTATGCCATGGAAAGCACAACGGATTATCTGAATTTTCAGGCCAGCCTCATCCGAAGCATCAAAAAAGAATATTTCATTACAACAAATACATGGCTTCCGGAACATGTACCGGATTTTTACCATTTATTTGAAACATTGGACTTTGTTTCTTATGACAATTATCCGCTTACGGAGCTCCCTGATGATTGTGAAACTCTGTATTCCCACGCATTTCATCTGGATCTGATGCGCGGAATCAAACGACAGAATTTCTGGATCATGGAGGAGCTGAGCGGTCCCATAGGCAGCTGGATGCCAATGACGCCAACACCAAAGCCCGGAATGATAAAGGGATATTCCTTACAGGCAGCTGCACATGGCGCAGATGCAGTTGTGCATTTCAGATGGCGGACAGCACACTCCGGAGCAGAAATGTTCTGGCATGGACTAATTGACCATAATAACATTTCCGGACGAAGATTCCAGGAATTCTGCAGTCTTTGCGAAACCCTGAAAGGACTGGATATTCCGGAAAATGCTGTGTTAAAAAATAAAGCAGCAATCCTATACAGTCCTCTGGAGCAATATGCGTTCCAGCTTCAGCCACAGGGAAAGGGCATGGATTATTTTACACAGATGAAGGCATATCATGATGCCCTTCTGGCTCATGGTGTGGGAGTAGATATCATTGACGTGCACCATCTGGATCCCGATAAAAGCTCTGTTCTGAATGAATATAAGCTTGTGATTGCACCGACCCTGTTCATTGCAGATGAAACATGGGCAAAAACAGCAGCAGAATTTGTACGTGATGGCGGGCATTTTGTGCTTACAAACCGCTCCGGGGTAAAAGACCTGAATAATCAATGCGTACCAGATGTCCTTCCGGGATTTTTTTCAGAATTAACAGGAGCATATGTGACAGAGTATGACCCCATTGGTCCTAAAAAGCAAAAAATCCGTATCAAAAAAGGCTCTTGGAAACAAGGCAGCCTGATGTGCGTGACAAAGGAAGATGCAGATTCCGCTTTTGCAAAAGAGGAAATTACCTGTTCTTTATGGTGTGAGCTTTTAGAAGCAGAAAGTGCAGAAGTTCTGGCTGTATATGGGGAAAATTTTTACGAAAATGCACCTGCCGTTACAAAGAATCATTTTGGACAAGGTGAGGTATACTATATCGGAACCGTTCTGAACCGCAGAGGAACCATCTCCCTTGTTGGCGAAATTTTAAGAAATACAGGAATTGAACACTTTTCCGGAATCCCTCTGGGCGTAGAATACACTGTCCGGGAAAATGATGAAGAAAAATTTCATTTCTGGTTCAACAATACAAATAAAGAAAAACACTTCGCCTTCCGCAGAATCAACTCTTATGGAATGGGCGAGCCTGTGGAAATAAACCTGGCACCATTTGAAATGAAAATATCCAATAACAATGATGACTTTGAATAGGAGGACAGAATGAACCTTTGGCAGCGAATTGTATTTTCTGTGTTAAGTCTGGTATCCGGATGGTTTGCCTTTGATTTTGTGCTGCTGGCACTCCGGTATATGCACATTACAGAAACAGACCTAAATACCGGGGTACTCCTTCGCTTCCTTTGGGGATGCGGAATTTTAATTATATTTTTGCTTTTTTTGACCATTTACTTCTTAATCATCCGAAGGCTTTCCGGAAACCTGAACATCATAGAATACGAAAAAGCCGGAGATAAACCAAAATTTAAGAACAAATGGTTCGATATTATTTTACAGGGCGGATTTTTAGCAACAGGCTTTTTTCTGAAATTTTTCTTTCTCCTTGTTTTTTATCTGCCGCATGTTACAAAATGACATTACAATATTTCTCTATGCGGGCGTGTGTAATGCACACATGTAGCTTTGCTGCAAAATTTCCATATGTGGGCGTGCGCAATGCACATATGCGCATAAAAAAATCAGGCAGGAAAAGCAACTCTCTCTCTCCTGCCTGACTTAACTTTATTCTAAATCAATGCATCAATATCTACACTGGTGTCCTTTGACAAGTCATATGTCTTTTTCCCTGCAATCACAATCGGCCTTGAAAGCATGCTCTGATTCAAAAGAACCACCTTACCCTTTTCCCCATTCGACAAAAGCACCTCAGTATTGATATACGCTTCAATGGTACGTTTCATAAACAAATATAATATACTCGGTTCATACAGATCCTTTTCTTTCTCAAGTGTTTCAATGACCTTAAATGGACAAATTCCACGCCGGTAAACACGATTTGAAGTCATGGCATCATAGATATCCGCGACTGTCACAATGGAAGAAAAATTACTGATCTCCGGTCCGGTCAGACCTCTTGGATAGCCTTTCCCATTAAATTTTTCATGATGCTGGAGTGCCGCTAATTTAATGCGGTTGTCCAGTTTCTTTGGTCGTAAGATTTCATAACCTAACATTGGATGCGAACGCACCTGCTGAAATTCAAACTCTGTCAGTTTGCCAGGTTTCTGAATGATATCCGGAGCAATTTTTAATTTCCCGATGTCATGCAGCAGGCCACAAAGCAGAAGTACCTTCATTTCCTCCTTTGGAAAACCTGACCATGAACCAATGACACTACAGATCAGTGCAACGTTCATGGAATGCATATAGGTCATATCGTCAAATCCACGCAGACACTGGAGCATGTCCAAAAGGTGCAGGGAATTCCTGCTCTTTGAAAGAATCGTATCCACCTCATGCAGCATATCATCACAAATGCCGGAGATATTGTCCTTTGTAACAATATCATTTAACTGTTCCTTGAAATTTTCAACAGACTGCGTGACACTGTCTTTAAATTCAATAAACTGCTCTGACTGCTGTATACGTTCAAAATATGTAAGCCCCTCAATATCTGGTGCCGTTCCTTCAAGCGCAGTGTCCTGCTCCGGAGAAACATTCTCATCGATTTCCGGAACATATACCTTAATCGAACGAATGGCATAATATTTTAATTTGTCAATAATATCCAGAGTCAATGTAGTATTGCTCTGGATTACCAGATGATTTGAGGAAGTGTAGGCCGCCTCACAGGATACCATTCCCGGTTTGAGATTTGCTGTTAATACCTTTTTTGTCTTCATGAAGCCCCTCCTTTACCTAAAATACATATTTTATGCTTTATCAATCATGAATATTTATATATATTGTACCATGAATTGTTTCTATTGGCAAATAATTTATCACTTCAAACGGCATTTAAGTAACTAAAACGTTACACGAACACGAACGTGTGAAGTGTAGCACTGAAATGCATTACGGTTTGTTTTTTCTCCGGAGTTCTTTAAAAAACTCTTTCAAGAGCTCACTGCACTCCGCTTCCATCACTCCTCTTACCACTTCTGCCTGATGATTAAACCTTTTTTCCTCCAAAAGATTAAAAATGCTTCCCGCACAGCCTGCTTTCTTATTCATGGCACCAATCACCACTTTTTTCATCCTTGCCTGCACGATTGCTCCAGCACACATGGGACATGGCTCCAGAGTAATATACATGGTGCAGTCCTCCAGCCGCCAGTCCCCTATTTTTTTACTTGCCTTTCCAATGGCCAGAAGCTCTGCGTGGGCAAGCGTGCTTCCCTGTGTGTTCCGTTTATTATACCCTCTGGCAAAAACCTTTCCATCCCTTACAATGACACATCCAATGGGCACTTCTCCTGCTTCCCCCGCTTTTTTTGCCTGTTCGATTGCCTTTTTCATAAATTTCTCATGCTGTTTTTCATCAAATTTTTCTTTTTCCATAGCATCTCCATATACTGTTATAATTTACTTTTTCCATGTTTTCCTTTATACTTTATATAAGAGTCCTCATTCAACAAAAGGCATAAGACCTTCTGATGAGATGATATAATAAAATCACTTCGTGATTTTATCTTAGGAGTCTGCAAATTCAGCAAACTCTATTATGTCCATAAAGCATGGACATTAGTGCCCGGCACGGGGGATTTTTATGAAATAATGCCACCGTTCACATGCATGTGCGGACGGAAATAAAACAATTCTTACTATCCGCAGACGAAACGGTTTTGAACACAATAACACAAAAATGATAACGGCAAAAATCACGTTGCCAGAAACGAGGTACATCATGCAATTTATATATCAGACAAACCGGCTGGAGCTTAGGGTTCTTTCCTCTGATTATGCCACCATTGTCAGAAATTTCTACCTGAACAACCGCAGCTTTTTAGAACCATTTGAACCTAAGCATCCTGAAAACTTTTTTTCCATCGGCTTCCAGCAAAGCAATCTCTACGGAGAATATCAGGCATTTCTCAGGATGAACCACATCCGTTTCTGGCTGTTCCTAAAAAACAAGCCCTCCTCTGTCATTGGCTCTGTATGCTTCAGCAATATTGTGCGCGGTGCCTTTCAAAAGTGCATGGTCGGATACAAATTAGACCGGCTTCACTGTCATCAGGGCTACATGACCGAAGCACTCAGCTTTTTAATCCCCATTATTACACAGGAGTTAAAGCTGCACCGTCTGGAGGCATATGTCCAGCCGGACAACAACAGCTCAATAGCCCTGCTTTCCAGGCTTCACTTCATAGAAGAAGGATATCTGAGTAAATTTGCAGAAATCAACGGGCAATGGACCGACCATCTTTTGTATTCTTATCTGGTCCAGTCCTGATGCGGTCTTCTTATGCCCCTTACCTCACTATGCCTGTTTCCACAGCCCCCTGCTGCACTTATTCTAACTTCATCATCCAGTAACCGAATGCCCCCTGTCTTTTTTCCCCGCCAATCGGGCGGAAAGAAGAAAAACCGTATTTTATGCTGTTTATGAATTCTTTTTCATTATATATTCCCGGCACTCCTAAAAAATATGTTTCCTGCTCTCCCTTCAAAAACAGAAGGTGGCGGTAGCAATAATATCCATGAAGAAGAAAACGGTTTCCTGAAAGCGGCCAAAAACGCATGGGAAGACAGCCAATATCCTGCAGCTCCATTTTCACACAGCATCCCCTCTCTACATCCTTGAACGGATACATGGTTGGAAGCGTCCTTAATATCCTCTCTCCGTAAATACCCGCAGAAGTTTCTTTTTTTAACAGACACTCCTCACATACGGACTGCATCTTTAACTCCCTTTCTGCCGTCTTCTGTTCCTGCAGTGCTTCATTTCCTTCAACAAAAACCGGCAGTTCTTTCTTCTCTGCCTCCTCTGCTCCTGCCCTCCTCTGTTCTGTTCTATTCTCCTGTCCTTCATTTTGTCCGTTTCTCCCCTGCACTTTTGTTCCATCCGGAATTTCTGCAGACTGCGTTTTATCTACGGCATCCGGAGCTTGCCTTTTATCTGCATCATCCGGATCCTGCCTTTTATCTACGACATCCGGTATCTGTTTTTTCCCTGAAGTCTCTGCCTGCGCCTCTTCCTGTCTCCAGTCTCCCTGATAAAAATAATCGTTCTTCCATGTGGTCGCATAACATACGGTCAAGCCCGCATAAATAAATATGCCATCTACATCCTCAAGGCTTTTCCCACTTCCAAACAAATCATCTGTTTCTGTTTTTTTCTTTAAGTGCATTTCATTTCTTCCTGCCTGCATCTGGCCAATTTCAACTGTCCTGATTCCGGAAGGCTCCTGTATATAAAAATACGCCCTTGCATCCTTTACCGGCATAAAAAGCTTTCCCTGTATACTGACCCGGCATTCCTTCTCACGCCGTTCCACTTTTGCATATCCACTGTTTTCTCTCTTTTCTCCATGTTCATAACGGTATAAATAAGATACAATTCTTTCATACTGATTCAATGTTCTTCCCTCCTGCATCATTTTCAAAATCATTATATCTCATATATATTCCTGTCCGTCCTGCCCTTAGAACAAAAAAAGTCCCCCATTTACGGGAGACGCAGTCTTTTCACAAATGGAAACAGGAAAGCAGAAACGGATTTTACCGCTTTGCTCCCACTGCCATTACCTTGCTCTGGAATGATACCGTACCTTTTCTTCATACATTTTTTCATCTGCAACCTTAATAAACTCATCCATTGTCATATCCGGCTCCGGTACACCGCTGACCGCACCAATGCTGGCACTCAGTTTATATGGTTTCTTTGATTTTTCATTAAAGGAATCTAAAAATGCCGTTACATTTTCGCAAAATTTCTGCATTTCCTCATCATTTTCAATCTGTCCGGCAACCACAAATTCATCACCGCCAAACCTTGCACAAGTATAATCATAATCTGCCGCCGATACCACTAAGGATTTACCAACCGTTGAGATTGCCAAATCCCCATCTGCATGGCCATAAGTATCGTTGATCGGCTTTAAGCCATTCAGGTCCACAGATATGAACATGACTCTTTTTTCAGACTTCACGCACTTCTCATAAACAGGTGCAAGCTGCTGATAAAAACCACGCCTGTTCAAAAGACCTGTCATAGGGTCGTGGACATATTTCACCTCCAGATTGTCAATGATCGCCTGCTGCTGCTGACGAATTTTAATTCCCTCCAGCGTGATTCCTATATTCATAAAAATCTGATATGCATAATACATATTCATTTTTTCCGGATCGTACACAAGCGCAACATAACCAATGGTCTTTTCCAGCAGGTGCAGAGGGAAGAACATCAGATTGTTTTCCTCCTCTAAAATTGCATCAAAATCCGGAAGAAGATTTTTTGTCGGAAAATCTATGATTCCCAGCCACTCTCCCTTTCTTCTTGCAAGCATCAGGTTCATGGTCTGTGAATAATCGGTTTTTATAATTCGGAAATCATCAATAATATCCATCAGGACCTCTTTTTTGCTCATATAATCATCCACAATGCACAGCCAGAAACTGTCTGCAAAAAAGAAATGCGGATATTTCTTCAGATTTTCAAATACATCCTGAAAAGACCGATTATCTGCCAAATCTTCCGTAAATTCAATCTGCTTTTTGGTAAACAGCTCAAAATTATCCAACTGATTATATAAATTCCGGTTCAGTGTGGTATATTTGTAACGGAGCTGCTGCTCGATTCCAATCTCCTGATCATAAATCACCTCAGAATCAATCCAGACCTGTTTCTCCACATCTTCCCCGAGGAAATGGCTGTAAAGCATCTGAAATGCCCTTTTCATGGTAGCCTCAAAATCCTGTTTTGCTGTAATGATGGCCGGTGAATATGCCAGAGCCTCACGGATTCCGTCCATGCCTGTAACCATGATATCATCCGGAACCGAGTACCCCTCCTCCATCAGTGCCTCAATGGCCGCAATGGCCATGGTATCATTTGCACAAACAAATGCCTCCGGTACCGGAAGGCCGCTGTTCATGAACTCACGTACCTTTTCCTTGGTCGGATAATAACAGAAATTGCCATATAAAATCCGTTCCTCCTCTACCGGAATGCCATGCTCCTTAAGAACACGCTTATATACATCCAGGCGTTCCTCTGAAAACGGATTTCCCTTGATTCCTGCCATAAAATTCAGTTTTGTATAATGATGTTCCTCCAACAGATGAACGATAATTTTTTCCAGTGCTTCCGTATAACGGAAATTTATATTATAACATCCTTCCATATAATGGTCGATGGATACCACAGGTATTCCGGCCCTTAATGCCCGTTCCACGATGGAATTGCGGACTTCTTCCTTTTTAATGGTTTCTGAAAGTAAAATAATACCATCAATAGTTTCAAAATTTATAAGACGAAAAACGTGGCTTTCTCCTTTGTCATGTTTTTCAAATTCATACATGGGACTGAACGAACCAAAGTATAAAAGCTTAAAATTATATTCAGAGGTCAGACGATATGCTGCGTTTATCAAACTGTCATTATATTCCTCATTAATCCCTGCAAAACAAACAGCGATTCTTTTTTCAATTTTCTCTCCCAAAAGGCTCACCTCCCTGAGCTCTGCTTTCACCCACAAAAAAACATAGTACCAATTTCCATTTTATTACGATTGTTTGTCATTTTCAAGACTGTTTTCGACTTTTTTTTTACTCTTTTTGTTTATTCTGAATGGTTTTTCGCTATTATTTCATTTATTTTCGCACGAAACTGCAAATATGGCTGCAAATTATCTGTTCCGCCTTACAAGGAAAGTCCTCAAATCACTTCCGGCAGGACTGCACACTACGCTGTGCAGTCCGTACAGCGTGGCCTCGCCTGCGAGTTCTGTGCATCCGCTGGATTTTTCCCCCCATTCATGTTATACTGTGTTTTATATTACCCTGTTATTACTTCAAAACAGAATGGAGATTATCTATGAAACAGCACGAAGAATTAAAAAAATATATCTGCATCAAAGGTGCAAAGGAACACAACCTGAAAAATATCAGCGTCAATCTTCCAAGAGATTCCTTTATCGTACTGACAGGCTTAAGCGGCTCCGGAAAATCCTCACTTGCCTTCGACACCATCTACGCCGAGGGTCAGAGGCGTTACATGGAATCCCTTTCCTCCTATGCACGAATGTTTCTGGGAAGAATGGAAAAACCCGACGTGGAAAGCATTGAAGGGCTTTCCCCTGCCATCTCCATTGACCAGAAATCCACAAACCGGAATCCTCGTTCTACCGTTGGTACCGTTACGGAAATTTATGATTACTACAGGCTCTTATTTGCCCGCATCGGCATCCCACACTGTCCGAATTGCGGGAAAGAAATCAAAAAACAATCCGTAGACCAGATGACAGATGAAATCATGTCATACGAAGAAGGAACACGTATCATGCTTTTAGCTCCCATTGTGCGCGGACGGAAAGGAGAACATAAAAAGGTGTTTGAATCTGCCAGAAAAAGCGGATATCTCCGCGTCATTGCAGACGGACACCAGTATGACCTCTCCGAAGAGGAAATATCTTTAGAAAAAAACAAAAAGCATGACATTGATATTCTGGTGGACCGTCTGGTGGTAAGACCCGGCATTGAATCCCGTCTGTCAGATTCCATTGAAACAGTGCTTAAACTTTCGGATGGCCTGATGACGGTGGAAATCCCCGGCGGGGAACCGGTGCGTTTCAGCCAGAGTTTTTCCTGTCCGGACTGCGGAATCAGCATTCCTGAAATTGAACCCAGGAATTTTTCCTTCAATAACCCGTTCGGTGCATGCGAAACCTGTCATGGACTGGGATTCAGCATGGAATTTTCAGAAAAGCTGATGATTCCGGATCCTTCCCTCAGTATCCCAGAAGGTGCAATCGCTGTCCCCGGCTGGCAGTCCGCCACAAAGGAAACCAGCTACGGACGCTGCATTCTAGAGGCCATTGCAAAGGAATACGGTTTTGACTTAAACGTTCCATATGAAAAGCTTTCTGAAAAAGCAAAGCATCTGATCCTGTATGGGACGGATGGAAAAACGGTCCGTGTCAAATATACCGGCCAGCGGGGGACCGGTGTTTACGATATTCCGTTTGAGGGACTCATAAAAAATGTGGAACGCCGGTACCGTGAAACTTCCAGTGAAAGCACAAAAAAAGAATATGAAACTTATATGGATATTATTCCATGTAATGCATGCAAAGGAAAACGCCTGCGCCCTGAAATTCTGGCTGTAACGGTGGGAGAAAAAAATATTTCTGCCCTGATGGAAATGTCCATCAGCGATTTGGTCGCGTTTATGTCCTCCTTAAAGCTTACCAGCCGCCAGCTCGCCATTGGAGAACTGGTGCTTAAGGAAATCCACGCCCGCCTGGGCTTTTTGATGGACGTCGGATTAAATTACCTCTCCCTTGCAAGAAGTGCAGGCTCCCTCTCCGGTGGAGAATCGCAGAGGATCCGCCTTGCCACCCAGATTGGTTCCGGTCTTGTGGGAGTTGCATATATTTTAGACGAGCCAAGCATCGGGCTTCACCAGAGGGACAATGACAAGCTCTTAAACACCTTAATCCGCCTGAAGAATTTAGGAAATACCCTGATCGTGGTGGAGCATGATGAGGACACCATGCTTGCCGCAGATTACATTGTGGATATCGGGCCCGGTGCCGGGATTCATGGCGGAGAGGTCGTGGCAGAGGGAACTGCCCGGGAAATCATGCAGAATGAAAAATCCATTACCGGTGCCTACTTAAGCGGCAGGATAAAAATCCCCATTCCTGAAAAACGCAGGGAACCTGCAGGTTTCCTGACTATAAAGGGTGCAGCGGAAAACAACTTAAAAAACATTGACGTAAAATTCCCACTCGGCATAATGACCTGCGTGACCGGTGTTTCCGGCTCCGGAAAAAGCTCACTCGTCAATGAGATCTTATACAAAAGCCTTGCCAATACACTAAACCGGGCACATACCATTCCCGGAAAGCACAAATCCATTACCGGTACGGAAAAATTAGATAAAATTATTGCCATTGACCAGTCACCAATCGGGCGCACGCCGCGCTCCAATCCTGCCACATACACAGGCGTATTTGACCTGATCCGGGATTTATTCGCCGCCACCCAGGACGCAAAGGCAAAAGGATATAAAAAAGGCCGTTTCAGCTTTAATGCAAAGGGCGGCCGCTGTGAAGCATGCAGCGGGGACGGAATCAATAAAATTGAAATGAATTTTTTGCCGGATATCTATATTCCATGCGAAGTCTGTCATGGGAAACGCTATAACAGGGATACGTTGGAGGTAAAATATAAAGGAAAAAATATTGCAGATGTGCTGGATATGACCGTTGAAGAAGCACTGCATTTTTTTGAACCGGTACCAAACATCAGGCGGAAAATGCAGACGCTGTTCGATGTAGGTCTTTCTTATATCAAGCTCGGCCAGCCCTCCACCACGCTGTCCGGCGGGGAAGCCCAAAGGATCAAGCTTGCCACAGAACTCAGCAAACGTGGTACAGGAAAAACCATTTATGTACTGGATGAACCGACCACCGGCCTTCACTTTGCCGATGTCCACAAGCTGATTGAAATCCTGCACAGGCTTTCTGACAACGGAAATACAGTGGTGGTCATTGAGCATAATTTAGATGTCATAAAAACTGCAGATTATATTATTGATATCGGACCGGAGGGCGGGGACGGAGGCGGTACCGTGGTCGCCACAGGTACTCCCGAAGAGGTCGCAGGAAACAAAGCCTCCTATACAGGAATCTATATCCAAAAAATGCTGGAAAAAGCAGAAACGGAGACAATACACTTATGAAACACAATTCTTTTTACGCCATGCTTGCACGAATGAAATATATTGAACGCTGGGGACTGATGCGAAATTCCGTCAGGGAAAACGACAGCGAACACTCTTTAGACGTTGCAATCATCGCTCATGCCCTGGCTGTTATTGGAAACCATCGTTTCGGAAAGCACTATGATACAGAGCATGTTGCATTACTGGGCATTTTTCACGATTGTACGGAAATCATTACCGGAGATATGCCCACTCCCATCAAATACGAAAACCAGGAATTAAAGGATGCTTATAAACAAATAGAAAAACAGGCAGCATACCGTCTTTTAAATATGCTGCCGGAAGATTTCAGAGAAGAATATGAGCCTTACTTTATTGCCAGACCCAATGACAAGGATGCCCGCCTTTTGGTCAAGGCAGCCGATAAAATCTCCGCATTGATCAAATGCTTAGAAGAAGCCGGAAACGGAAACCAGGAATTTAAAAGTGCGGAACTGGCCACCAAAAGCTCCCTTGAAGCATTGCAATGCGAAGAAGCAGATCTGTTCATAAAAGAATTTCTGCCAATGTACCGGCTCACTCTGGATGAACTGAATCAATAATCTTTTAAAATCCCTTGCGGATTTCTTCTGCAAGAGCAGCCAGATCTTCAGATGCTGGCTGTGCTGTCCACCGGATATTCACGCTGTCTCCCTGATAACGTGGAATCAGGTGGACGTGAAGATGAAATACCGTCTGCCCGGCAGCCTCTCCATTGTTCTGCAAAACATTGATGCCATCACAGCCTAACACTTTCATGAGTACCGCAGCACATTTCTTTGCCACTGAAAAAATCTTCGCACAATACTCCTCCGGAAGCTCAAAAATATTGGCAGCATGTGTCTTTGGAAGTATGATGCAGTGACCCTTGGACGCCGGATTTGCATCCATGATCACTTTAAAATCCTCATCCTCATAAATCTGGTTCGTCGGGATTTCCCCATGTGCTAATTTGCAAAAAATACATTCTTCATCTTTCTTATGTGTCATTTCTTTTTCTCCTTTTTTATTTTTTACCGGACAGTAACATTTGTCCGAAATTTATTTGCAGCCGTAAAACCTTATGAATCTTACAATTATTTTCCAGCAGTAAGCTTAAATAGCGAATCAAACATATTTAACAGCTTAAAATTCCCCTTTGCCGTCACTTCGCCTGACATAAATGCATTCTGCAGCTTTTCTTCTCCATTCATTACCTTTGTCAAAACAGCCTGGCTGGATTTTAACATGGCATTCACTTTTTCCTCTCCGCCATAGTGACAATCCAGGGTATCATTATCCACCATAATGAACAGCTTTTCCTTCAGCTCCGGACATTCCCATGAAAACGAAACCGTTACATTCGGCACAGGACGGAATGCCTTTTGAAGCTTGTCCAGATATGGCTTATCATCTCCCATCATCTTTTTGAACATCTGCGTCAGCTCCTGAATATCCTCCTTCTGTCTCTTTACATAAGTATCATTGGAAACATATTCGGAAAGCTGTTCGCTCTCCTGCGGTGTCAGTGTAATTGTCTTTGGCCGGAGAACATTTCTGACCGCCTTTGTGCTTGACGGAAATGAACTGATTTTTTTTGAAAAAATACGATAGAAATTTTCCGTCTTTTTTTCCAGAAGATAGGAATAATCCGAGCTGGTTTCAAACTGCACCGGATCACTGATATATGCACAGATTCCGTCACAAGGAATTCCCCCTAACATCTCCCATGCCCTCACTAACGTAAACTGGGCATCTTTTTCCCCGTAAGTAGTGGAAATCACCAGAGGCATCATATATATTTTACTGATTTTTTCCTTATCTCCATACAAAAAACAGGAATCCAAAAACTGCCACAAAAGACCGCCAATCCCCATCCACTCCACAGACGCTGCCAGGATTACTGCATCTGCTTCCTTTAAGGTTTTGGGCAGAACAGAAATTCCTCTTTTATCTTCATAAAGATTATAACGCTTAACCTGAATATTTAATTCTTCTAATACAGTTCCCACCTTATTCATTGCATAAATCGTCGGATCATCAATTAATCCTCTGCCACCGTAATAAATATTTACCTTCATCTGTTTCCTCCAATTTTTTCTGCACTGTTCCCGGCCACCAACAGGTCAGACTCCCCTGTATTCCTGTTTTCTCCTTCCTGCTGACAAGCTCAGTCCTGCTGCCAGAAGAAATCCCGCAATAAAACCGCCAATATGCGCTGCATTATCTACTCCCTGACTGGAAATCCCCCCATACAGGCTGAAAAGCACCATGATGACAATCTGCCTGATACTGTATCCACCTGCATATTTATTTCTAAAAAGCACAAAAAACAGCAATGCACCCATCACGCCAAAAACCGCACCGGAAGCCCCCAGGGAATAAACCTGATTGCCTAAACTCATATTATAAACCATAGAAGCAAACCCTGCAAGAACTCCCGAACCTAAATATAAAATTCCATACCGGATTTTTCCAATCTGCTGTTCCACACAGGAGCCAATGTACACGAGCACAAGCATATTATTAAATACATGCCGGATTCCGGCATGCAGAAACATGGAAGTGAACAGCCGGTACCATTCCCCATGCTCCTTCACCCGGTACCAGTTCAATGCACCCCACTCCACAATGCTGTCTTCCTGAAAAAAGAATAAATCCATTCCCAAAAAAGTAAGTACATTCAAAAGAATAATGCCCACCGTTACCACAGGAACCGTTCTGAAAAAGCCAGAAGCACTCCCCCTTTGAACCGGTCCTGCCTGGTAATTTCCTGCCTGGTAATTTCCTGTCTGATAATTTCCTGTCTGATAATTTCCCTGCTGGTAATTTCCCTGCTGATAATATCCCTGCTGCCCATACCTTGCAGCACCGGGAAACAGCCGTTCCAAAGGCGCACGAAGCTCATCAAACAAATGCCCTGCCGATTCGTAGACCATCAACTGATTTCTGGATGGAACAATCCGCCAGTAATTCTCATAATCCTCAAAAAGCCGGTTTGCACTTGTGTCATCCTCACTGATCAGAATATATAAAAAAATGCCGGAATAACATGCCCTGTTTCTTAAAAATTCCCGAAACGTTTCAGAAATATGCTCAAACTGCCTCCGGTCAAGATACAGCCCTGTTGTTTCGTCAATCGTCACTACGACCAGTCCCCTGTCCTGCTGCTGCTTAAGAAACAGTGCCATACCGGAAACATTCAGGGGAATTCTCTGATAATGATACTGATATAAAATATTTTCAATTCCAGGATACATACCTTATTTTCTCCTTTCTCTGCTTATCATACCAAAAATTCAACCTTTTTTCCATCCCAAACTTTTCTTGTCCACAGAAATCAAATGATAAATATATTTTGATAAAAGCACTCCATTTGCTTTTTATTTAAAGAATATTGGAAAAAGCCAACAAATTTTTCAAAAATTGATTTCCCTGTTTTTTTGTCGAACAAACAGGAAAAATGATATCCGATACCCTCTTACTTATCCGGCATACAAGCTTTACAATGTTCTCATGATTATTTTATTCCATCTGCCAAGCAGTTTGGTTCAAAAGAACGGAGGCTGTAATTTTGAAATCAATATTAGAACACCATAACCTTTTAATTTCCATGATGGTCCTGACATCTGCCGCAATATTTTTAAAATGCCTGTGCGCCATGAAGTATCAGATTCTCATAAAAGAGGTAGAACAAATTTCTTCCAGTAAAAATCATATTCTCCGAAGCATGGTCATGAAATACGAATCCTGCTTTAAGCTGAAACTGCCGGTCAAAAATACGGAAAGCTTTATCCGGCTCTATCAGGAGAATTTCCGCATGTTCGGCATCCCACTGAAAAGCCTGGAAAATTCTGACCTGTTCTGCGGCTTTTTCGTATTTTGCACAGGGCTTGTCAATCTGATGGGCGGAATTTATTATCAGCTTCCATCCACCTGGATATTGATCCAGATCATGACCTTTTTCATTTTTCTGATTTTCCTGATTCTCAGTGAATTTGTATTTCAAACCAGAAAAAAAGGAAAGCTTTTTACGCTCCACCTGATACACTATTTTGATAATACATTATACACAAGGCTTCTTCAAAAATACATCTATAGCAGCGAACACAAAGCCTACTTAAGAGAATATTTTGACCCGGCGCCCGGAGCCCAAAAGCCTGCCGCCACGTTAGAAGCTCCTCTTGCCGATGATATGAAGGAGCTTGCACTTTCGCTCATGAACGAGCCTGAAGCCAAAAAGCTGGCAGAAGAAAAAAGAAAGCAGCTCGCATATGCCTCTTGGGCAGAAGCACCCGATGACCTTTCAGAAGAAAACGAGGATCAGGAATTTTTAAGCCTGGAAAAATATCATCTGCTGGAAGAAATCATGAAAGAATATCTTTAAAGAATATTCTTAAAAAACATTCTTAAAAAATATGTTCAAAGAATATTAAAAAATATCTTTAAAGA
>CADBMP010000160.1 GCA_902795775.1 uncultured Lachnospiraceae bacterium
GATGGTCTTATTTGTCAATAAAATAACAACAGAAGTCCGTTACTTTATTCCATTTCTCCCTTTTCAATGAAGCCACGAATCCTCCGCTCTGCCTCCTTATATACTAGTTCATCATCACGCACTGCAATAATAATAACCCTCATTTTACTTTCTTCCTGTACTAATCCGTACACTGCACGATACCCAAGATTTTGCAGCTTGATTTTATAATAACCACTCAATTTGGATGATGCATGATTACCTAAAGGTTTTCCATATCCCTCCGGATGCGGAAACGGATTTTTCGCAGTTTTTTCTATCGCTTTCAAAATCATTTTTCTGGAATACTGATCCAGTTTTCGCAAGTCTTTCTGTGCTTCTTTTATATACTCTACCGTCCACTTCATAAACAGCACTCCTATTCAAGTTCAACATCCATTTCGTCCAACTCTTCCTGCCCGATACCAAACTCCCGCATCATCTGTTCCTGCGTCAGACTTTCAGAAGAATCATAATTCTCCATCCGGCGGTCTGCTTCCTCTAAGAGAACATAATCAGAAAGCATCTCCATCAAAGTTTCATACTTAGATGGAGAAAGCAGTACACAAGCAGGTTTATTATTTTTTACCACAATTTTTGTGCCGGTCTTCTCTACTTCCTCAAAAATCTTGTTTGCCTCTCCCTTATTGAACCTTGAAATAGGTATCATCGTTTTTAACATACCAGTAACAGATATCTGCTGCATGATTTTTCCTCCTTATACAAACCATTCATTTCTCTGTTTACTGAAAGTATATATTACCTTTTTATATTTGTCAATAAATATATCTATAGATTTATCAATAAATTACCAATCAAACTTCAAGATATCTAAAAAGCATGGTATTTTTCAGGACTTGCTTTCTGCATCAAACTCATATTTCACAGTGCGATAGCTGTTCTGTAAAATGATTCCCGTAATCGTGTCCGGCTGGATTTCCGTAACAGATGCCTTCGCCGTCCTGTCTGCAGAAAGAGCAATCCCGCTGAGCCCACAGGCAAATACCACAGCATCACAGTCCGGATACCGCTCCAATGCCTCTTCATTTACATCTCCCATCGAAAAGCTCCAGTCCAGCGTTTTTTTGTACTGATGTTTCCCTAAAAGCACGATCTGTTCCAACAATTCTTTTTCATACTCCTGCTGGTTCAGAAGAATCCTTTCCAATAATTTACTTTTCCGAAAAAGTCCATGATTTTTTCCAAAGACCACACAGGAAAGCTTTGTCAGGCGGATCCGCTTTGGCTCAATATACCGGCTCAGTTCCTGATTCCTTTCCGGCTTTAATTCATATTCATAGACCGGAACATTGCACCTGCTGTCAAGCTTTACTTTCTTCTGCCCGGAATCCGGAAGGAAATAGGAAAATGTACACTGTCCCATTACCTCAGACCATTCGCTCCCTTCATAATATACGGCATAATATTTCACGGTATCTGAACTGCATTCTTTTAATAATTCCGCGTCAGACCTTCCACTGACCACGCCCTTTGATTCCTGGTCCGGAGCCAGACACAGCTTTGCATCCAGAATCCCATGCTTTTCCTTTAGCCAGTTTTTTCCCTCTTGATCTTCTGCCTGAACCTTTACGACCGCCTGCACACATACCTGGTCGGACAGCATTTCTTCCACGGAAACGGTGACATGACCGTCTGAATCTTCATAAATCCCTGTCTTCACATACGATGCCACTTCCGTCTGCTGTTTCCAAAAACCATGGAAGAATTTCTTTACTCCCTCTGCCAGAGCCGCCCTCTGCCAAAGTGCCAAAAGTGCAGTCATGGCAAATACAGCAGCAACAGCCACTGCATGTTTTCCCGCCACAAACGCTTTCCTTTTCTGATGTTCTTCCATCTTCCGAAGTGTCTTCTGCCGCAGCTCTTTCGGTGCTTTCACCGGTTTTCCATACAGCTCTTGTAATGCTTCATGAATCTCTTTCTGCATACTCCATCTCCTCCAGTCTTTCTTTTAATCGTTTTCTTGCCACTGATAATCTGCTGAGCACCGTTCCCCTTGGAATATGAAGAATCTTCGAGATGTCCCTTGCAGAACATTCCGCAGAATAGTGCAGAAGGACCACCATGCGCAGATTTTCCGGAAGCATCCCGACCGCCTGCGACAGTGCCCGGTTCCTCTCCTCCTTAAGAACCTTATTTAATGGTTCCTGTGTTTCATCTGCTGCCTGTCCTTCTGACACCTCAAAATCTGCCTGCGGCGCAATGCGCATCCGCCCATTCTCCTTACGTATATTATTTCTCCAAAGGTTCACAGCTACTCCCATCAGATAACTTTTTACATTTCCGCTGCGTTCCAGTCTGTGACGCATCTGAACCATCTTTACAAAGGTATCCTGATAAAGATCGTCCGCCAGATCCGGGTTCCCGGTCAGATGGATACAGAACCGGTATAGGTCATCCCCATACTCTGCGACCAGCTGTTCCATTTCCTGTTTTGACATGGATACGTCCTCCATTCTTCATTCTGTCAAAAAACAGATGCTCTGCCTTTCACTTATATATTGTAATAAATCCGGTTCCCGATTCATATTTTTTGGAAAATTACCTGCTGAAAACAATTTCTTTTTCTATGCCTAAGTTCTTGATAACTGTGTGGAAATATACTATCATATTGTTAGAAATTATTCTAAATGTATTTAGTAAGTAAGATAATCCGATGAAACAAGCAACCACCAGAATTGATGATGCAGAATATGAATTATTTCAAAAAACAGCAGCAAATTTAGGAACTACCCCTTCAGATGTTTTACGTATGTTTATCCATTCTTTTAATGACTATCACGGTTTTCCATATAAGCTGCAAAGCAGACGCATGCAGATAGAAGCATTTGAAACAGAAGAAGAAGCTGATGAATTTGCTTCTGACTTAGCAATGGAGGTATTAAATTGAAGCAAATGATAAAGATATGAGAGTTTTGATTGAAGCATCAAAAGAAAACGGACTAAACAAAAACAGTTATGTTATGGCTGATAAAATAGTTACAGTCAAAAAAACAATGCTTGGTGAAAAAATCGGTTACATCTCAGAACAAAATATGACTGAAATACCAAAAAATCTTAAAACAATTCTTGGTTTAAATTAAAAAATTTGGGGATGTAAAACAGCCACAATTTATGGCTGTTTTACATTATTCTAAATTCATACAAATTCTTTTACTCCAGATACCCCGGACGCATCAGACTTCCCTCATCAAAGGTGTACTCCGGTGTCCGAAAAGGATACGTCACCTCGTCTTCATAATACCAGGGATCTTCCTCATTCATGTCATTCCTAAGCACATGAAACTGCTGTGCCGGCATATAGCCCTGCGCGAGCAGAAATGCCTTTTTCCCGTCTTTTTCACAAGTATCCACGACCATCACGACATGTCCCGGCGAACCGCCTCTGATGAAAATATCCCCGATCTTTAGATCAGATAATTCCACCTGTCTTGACTCTTCCTCCAGCGAAAGCGTACTGGCATAGGCAAAGACGATCTCCAGATATCTCTCAAATGCCTCATCAGAGTCATCCGCAGCACCGCCGCCTTTCCATGACACACGTTCTCCATTTACGGAAATTCGCCTGCCGCTCTTGTAGCTTTTCCAGTCACACAGAAAACCGTCCACGAAATGAAACGCGATCTTTTCTTCCTGACCGGATGCCCGCATATATTCCGCATACATCCGGATGACAGAGTCCGCGCATTGCTGCAGATCCCTTTCCCCCAGATGCATATCAAA
>CADBMP010000161.1 GCA_902795775.1 uncultured Lachnospiraceae bacterium
AGACCAGGATGCAAGAACAGGGCATAAGACAGCAGATACTTCCTTTTTTGGCTACAAGACACATATCGCAATGACAGAAGAACGCATCATTACGGCAGCAACTATCACGAGCGGCGAAAAACCGGACGGAAAAGAATTATCTACATTGGTAAAGAAGAGCAGGGAGGCCGGGATGGAGGTGGCGGCTGTGATCGGAGATAAGGCATATTCCGGGAAAGATAATATAACAGATTCGAAAGAAAATAATTATGAACTGATTGCCAGATTGAACAATATCGTGACGCAGGGGAACCGGACAAAAGAGGAGGAGTTCGTTTTTAACAAAGATGCCGGAATGTACCAGTGCAGAGCAGGACATCTGGCAGTCCGCAAATATTTAGACAAACGAAAAAATGCAGGAAAGAACAGAAATCCAAGAATGGTATATTTTTTTGATATAGAAAAATGTAAGAGCTGTCCTTACAGGGAAGGATGCTATAAAGAGAACAGTAAAAAGAAAACGTATTCCGAAACACTGATTTCTGATGTGCATAGTGAACAGGCAAAATTTCAGGAGACTGAATATTTCAAGGAGAAAGCAAAAGAACGATATAAGATCGAAGCCAAAAATAGTGAATTAAAGAACAGACATGGTTATGATACTGCATCATCATCAGGTCTGATCGGTATGCAGATGCAGGGAGCTGTCACAATATTCGCAGTAAATCTTAAAAGAATCCTAAAACTGTTGGATAAAAAATAACAACTTATGCAATCACATGAAAGAAACTATCGAAAAATCCCAAAAGAATGATCAAAAAATCTTCTCTTGGGATTTTTTATTTGCAATATTTAAAAAAACGAGGACTTTTTCAGCGGCCTCGTATGAGAATGAAGGGATATTCTGGGTGAGGGATCACTATGCGCTGGAGGTAAACGGGAGGAAATAAGCGGAAATCAAGACATGGCAGTGTTTATACGTGTGTTGTTTTTGAAAGGGGATTATGCTATAATGGTACGGAAACAGGGGGAGAAAAGATGATCTTAGATACGAATATAGAGAAAGCAGTCCGTTCAATAGAGGGAAATCCGAAGCTCGACCGGGCGGTGAAGGAGCTTCTGGCAGATCAAAGCATTGATGCACTTCGTCATGAA
Organism: uncultured Lachnospiraceae bacterium; assembly: GCA_902795775.1. Lineage (GTDB taxonomy): Bacteria > Bacillota > Clostridia > Lachnospirales > Lachnospiraceae > Butyribacter. Next base: position 1,135 of record CADBMP010000161.1, read on the forward strand.
GGAGCCTATGCAGATGTAGCCCTGCATCCGTTTTTCGTATTTAAGGGTAAAACTATTTATGATCCGTGGGTAAATGAAACTGCGAATGGTGCAGAAACAGACTTTTCCGCTCACAACGACCCTAAACAGGCAGTTGAACCGTTTTCATATTATGGAAAGCAAAAGGTGGCGGATTTCGTTGAGAGGATAATTGCAATACGTAACATATAAGAATAGCAAGTATTCGATGAGAGGAAGATTGATGTGAAGAATCAATACGTAGGAGATATAGGCGATTTTGGAAAATATTCCATGCTCCGTGCGTTTGTAGATGCAGGAGTCAAGGTTGGGGTGAATTGGTATCTTACCGAAAATGATGGTTCCAATGATGGAAAGTTTACGGACTATTTGAATAAAGGCAAGATGCGAAGATATTGTCCCGAAGTGTTTGATGCGCTGATTGGTATTGCAGATAAAAAAGATAAGAGTGTTACGGATATTGAGGATAGCGGAATTTTGCCCAGCGTGCGCTTTTATTCCGAGATTCTTAAGCCAGAGGGCACACCGGGAGACCGTGAGCAGGAAAGAAGCTGCTGGTTTCAGGAAAGTATGCATGAGCTGGCAGATGCGGAGCTTATCTTTATGGATCCGGATAATGGACTTCTTGAAAGTGATGACCCTACAAAGCTTGGCGGTGAGAAGTACGTACTTCCAAGTGAGGTTGAGAGTTATTTCATAGAAGGACACAATGTCGTTTACTACTGTCATAAGGGTAGAAGACCTTACGAGCAGTGGGAGGCGCATAAGAGCCTTATGTTTGAACGAATTAAAGATGCGAAACCTGCAATTCTTACTTATCACAAGGGTTCACAGCGTTCATACATTTTCTTGATTCATGAGGAAGATTTTGTAAAGTATCGGAAAATAATAGACCGGCTTTTGAGTGGCTGGTACAAAATATTTTCCGAAGAATACACATCAAAAGGAAATCCTGCCGGTGAAGCGGTAGGAGAAGCGCTCGTGATAGAACGGGAGGATGGCTCCAGGTACACTATTGAGAAACGTGCTGATGGCAGGATTCAGATGAAAAGCAGCAAGGAGCCAAACGCAACAAGGATTGTCACGGTAGATATGTTTCTTAGAGACATTGGATTTTAAGGATGTGATTAAATGTCAAACGGAAGATATTCAGATGACCCTCGCGAAGATTCCTTATTTAGAGATGATGAAATGCGTTTGATGGAAGAACTGGAAAACGAAACGAATGAACAGTCAGCGAATGATTCTAAAGCCGGTTTATATGGAGCATTGTTTATCATTGGTCTTATGGCGTTGTTCTTTTGGTGGTTCTTCTGGGGATAATAGAAAAGGTGGTATATAAATGCAACTTGGCTGGGTGGATTATTCCAGAGAGGAAAGAGAGACAATTAAAGAGCTGCTTAAAGTGCTTGGGGAATCAGGTTCTCTGGATGAACTTGGCGTAGGTATCGTAAGAGACAGCATCTCCAATCTTTTGTATCCGGGAACATCCGTCTTACATACACGCGCAAAGTATTACATTCTGATACCGGAGCTTTTTAAGAAGGCTATGAAGAGTGGGCTTACAACGGGTTCCGAGGTTAGGAATCTTATCAATACGGATCAGGACAGAATTGCAAGAGCACTCAGACGTGCCATAGATGAGGAAACAGGAACAAAGGCAGCAGGTATTATAGGAGGACGTTCTGACCGTGGGGTTAAAATGAAACCGACACGGATTTATTGGAATGCCCTTCGCACTACGGAAATCCTTTGTAATTCTGATATGTCATTTGATGATGCTTGCAGTGCGGTGGCTGGTTATAACAGAAAGACGCAGAATATCGTAATCAAGTATGAAAGTGAAGATGATGGCGGAGACGCTGATGATGCAGGCGTAGGTAATTTTGCATTGTTTACCGCACCATGTAAGGAAAGAATAGAAGATTTTTTAGAGAATCCGACTCTCCATCTGAGAAAGGATGAGGCGGATTATTTGCGTACCCAGTTTTTGCATGTGCCTGTAATGAAAAACACACTCATGGAGTATTGCCTAAAGACAAAGACATCCTATGAAGGCGTAGCTCTTGGTGATATTCCTAAAGACGGAATGCCGGAAGTACTGGCACATAATTTGGAGCTTGCGACAGAGTTCGCAAACTTTATTTACGGTGCGTATATCGTTTATAACCTTATGTTCTTTGAAAACGGTGGAGAGTATGCAACCGCTGACGAAAAGAGCAGACTGGAAAATAAGTATAGGATTTGGAAAAAGAATAATCCGGGATTGCCGCATAGAGATGAGATACTGAAGCTTGTGAGAAATCATGAGCATTATAAAGCGGCACTTCGGGATTTTTTGATTCGATTTGAGAATGCAGTCAACAATAACACGACAGATGGATGCTCCGATGAAGAAAAACGCATCGTAAGACAGCGTGAGCAGGCATGTAAGTCTGTTAAGGCAAAACTTGGAAAGGATTATCCATTCCAAGAGATACAGACTGCGCCGATGAATTACAGACATGGTACCGGTCAGACTATCATTTCTGATATTTTGAAAGGAATGGTGAGAGACGATGCCTAGAAGAAGATTTGA
>CADBMP010000162.1 GCA_902795775.1 uncultured Lachnospiraceae bacterium
AAAAAATATGTGCAGGGAAGCGGTTTGGGCATACATGGGAGAGGAATCCTATTCCAGCGAAAACTATAAAGATATTAAAATTTGAAGAATATCAATGGGATGTCATTGAGGAAGGAGGTTATTATGCCGGAAACAGATCGTATGAAAACAAATATTTATGTAAACGGAATTCCTTTACGGTTTGGTGATTCTATGTACCTGAGCAACGAAGGCGACTTGCCGCGCTATGTCGAGTATCGGGTGCCGCTTAATCGCAATTGGAAACGCTTTGAGACTGATGAAAAGAGGAAACAGAAAGATTCAGCAGGATTGAAGATTTCATTAAGCGAGAAATGCTTGTTGACATTAGACGAAGCTGCAAAGTATACAGGCATCGGAATCAATAAACTTCGGGAAATCAGCAGTTCCGATGATTGTGATTTTATCCTGTGGAATGGTTCCAGGCGGATGTTCAAGAAGGAGAAGCTGAAAAACTATTTGTACGGTGCATATTCTATCTGATATAGGGTGTGGACTTCATCAGGGGCTATGGTAAGATACCGTAGCCCTTTTCATGAAAGGACGGTGAAATAATGGCAAAGAGATATGACAAGAAACATAGAGTTCTTCGTAACGGTGAGACTGCAAGGGCAGACGGATATTACACATATCGTTGGACTTCAAGGGATGGGAAACGCCATAGTGTCACAGCAAGCACATTGGAGGAACTCAGGGAAAAGGAAGAAGAAATACAAAGGGATAAATCAGACGGCATACGGACAGCTTCGCAGAATGTGACGCTCAATGATGTTTATCAGCTTTGGAAATCTTTGAAACGAGGAATCAAGGACAATACATTTCAGAATTATTGCTATATGTACATTCAGTTCGTAGAGGATGATATCGGCAGACTGCTGATAAGAAAATTGAAAAGGTCAGATGTGAAGCGTTTCTATAATAAACTGGCAGATGACAGATGCTTGAAGATGGCGACGATTGACAACATACATACGGTTCTGCATCAGGTTCTGGAACTTGCGGTAGAAGATAATTACATCAGGACGAATGTTTCTGACAATCTGCTGAAAGAGTTGAAGCAGAGCCGGAATTTTGAGAATGACCATAAGAGGGCACTGACTGTTCCAGAGCAGGAATTGTTCATGGACTTTCTTGCAAGGAAAAATAACCAGTATCACCACTGGCATCCGATTTTTACAGTAATGGTCGGTACAGGAATGCGTGTTGGCGAGATATGCGGACTTCGCTGGGAGGATATAGACCTTGATAGCGGAATGATAGATGTCAATCATACATTGGTTTACTATAATCACGCTGTGGATGGCTGTTATTTCAATATCCATACGCCGAAGACTAAGGCTGGGGAAAGGCAGATACCGATGCTTGCGGAGGTAAAAGAAGCGTTTATGGCAGAGAGGGAATATCAGAAATTTAATCATATCGAATGCAAGGCAAGCGTAGATGGCTTTACGAACTTTATTTTTGTAAACCGCTTTGGGAATCTACAGCATCAGGGAACGCTGAACAAGGCACTACGGCGGATCATAAGGGATTGCAACGAGGAGCAGTTGGAGAAAGGCATCAAAAATCCTGTGCTTCTGCCGAATTTCTCCTGCCATAGCCTGCGCCATACGTTCACGACAAGGCTTGTGGAGGCTGGAGTGAATATCAAGGTGATTCAAGAACTCTGCGGACATTCCCGCAGCGATGTGACGCTTGATATCTACACAACGGTCACAAAGGAACTCAAGGAACGGGAGTTTGGGGATTTTGAGGAAAAGCTGAAAAAGCAGAAAGAGGACTGGGAGAAACGTCTCGGCGAGGATACGCCGGATAATGACGATGCCGAGTAATAGAGACAAGGGGAAGGCGTGGTGCTTTCCTCTTTTTTTGTGCAAAAATCTATTGAGATTATAAGGAAAAGGGCATATAATGAAATATAGATAGAGTAACGATTGCCTTTCATGATTATGTAAAAGGTGATACAATACATGAGATGGATAATCGTATGACATGGAATGAAATGGCACAGTGATTCCCGGATAAATGGGTTGTTGTTAAGGATGCTGAGAAGAGCGGACTGGATGTGCTGTCTGGAATATTGGTGGCAGTTGTAGGTGATGATGACATCGGGGATTATCATTTCTGTTGATTGATAACTAAAACTTCCCATAGCAAAAATGGGCCTCGCACCTTGAAAACTCAATAATACAGGCAATCAGATAGGATATTCAGGCCGCC
>CADBMP010000163.1 GCA_902795775.1 uncultured Lachnospiraceae bacterium
AGAGATTCTTGATGACCTTACAGATAGGCTTACATCCGATAGAACGCATGATAATTACATCTAAATAGTGATTCTTTATCTAAACGGAGGAGAGTGGTTCTCTCCTCCATTCACATCAATCGTATAATGAATCATCTTTGCCAACAACAGTTCTTTTCAGCAGTTTATTCACACAAGTAAAATTATTTCAAACAAATCATCACTATCATTATCGGGTTTTATTATCGTATTCTTCTATTTCACAGGAATGCTTTTTTGTCCTTGTACTGCAGTTAATTCCGGCAAGCAGTATCCTTGCACCGTAATTCTTAAATTTATTTGCATAATCTTTTTCCTTGATCTGCTGTAAAGCAGTTCCAGCAGACCTATCCCATTTTAATTCAATGATGATGACAGGCTTACTGATTTTACTTTTTGGTATTCTTCGTGAATTTCTTCAATAATCTGTGCCACTATCGTATTATCGCAATGAATCAAGCCCTTTATGAAATTACGGCTTTTCTCTACACGTTTTGTAGTTTCGCTGTCATTCATTCGGGTTACAGTATCAGCAAATTCTCCATAAATTTCTTTATTTGGAATTTTAGCAATACACCCCTCTTCATCCCAGCTTAAATAACCAAAATGAATCAGCAAAGTGAATGCTTCGTCGCTGCTGCCCAGTGAACTCACGTTGTTCTTAAAGCGTTTCACATTTACATCGATAGATTCACCCTCCATCTCATAACACACCTCCATTTTCAAACATACTTTCTCCTGCTAAGCTTACTATAAACGATAAGCTCCTTTCGCTTTAGATTATCACACTTTTCTGATAAAAACAATATCGGTGGCGATTCCTTGAAAAGACGGCACGGTGTGAAGGGAAATCGAATTTTTATCCCAAAAAAGAGAAGCCCCGAAGAGCCTCTCTTTCTATAAATCAAAAAATATATCCCGCTAATTCTGCCCATAGTAAGCATTTTCCCCATGCTTTCTAAAGAAATGCTTGTCCCGGATGCAGTCCGGTGCAGGCTTCACTTTTGGATTGATGACTTCCGTGCGGAATGCCATCTTTGCGACTTCCTCTAAAACTACGGCATTATGTACTGCCTCCGCCGCATCCTTTCCCCATGTGAACGGTCCATGGTTCACGCACAGCACGCCCGGCGTGTACATCGGATTCAACCCTCTGCTCTCAAACGTCTCGATGATGACAAGGCCTGTATTTTTCTCATACGCCTCATCAATTTCCTCCGGCGTCAGGCCTCGCGCACAAGGAATCTCTCCGAAGAAATAATCCGCATGAGTCGTTCCATACAGCGGGATGCTCCTGCCTGCCTGCGCCCATGCCGTCGCTTCCGGCGAATGGGTATGCACCACGCCGCCGATGTCCGGATATTTTTTATAAAGCTCCAGATGCGTCGCCGTATCGGAAGACGGACGATACTTTCCTTCAATCTTATTGCCTTCCAAATCCATCACGACCATATCCTCCGGCGTAAGTGCATCATAATCCACCCCGCTCGGCTTGATGACAAAATAACCGCTCTCCCTGTCGATGCCGCTGACATTTCCCCAGGTATACGTCACCAGATTCCTTTTCGGAAGCTCCATATTTGCTTTATAAACTTCTTCTTTTAACTTCTCTAACATGATTTTCCTCCTTTTGTCCACAGCCACACGGCTCCATCCGCAAACTGCCGTGAATCCATACATCCCTATTTTACGTTTCCAGACTTTCCAAACAATAATTTATAATATTGGGTTCAAAAGGTATTTTGCCCCAAAATTCTGCCTTTACCAAAAATGTAAAAACACCAAACACGGCAGTAAAACTACTCGTCCTCTGACACATTTTCCACCGCCGCTTTCTCCACGCCAAACGCCTTCACATAACGCTTCATATAAGCATCAAAGCCGTCCATTTCCTCTTGCGCAGGCTCGATGGTCGTCCCCTTGCTGTCCTTAAAAATCGTACCATTCAGGTAATCTGCCAGTGTCTCCCCGTCTTTTTTATAAGCCGCAAAAAGTGCCAGCACCGCAATTCCCCATGCGCCGCCTTCTCCCGCCGTCTCCATTACGGAAACAGGGGCATGCATCGCAGCCGCCATCACGCGCTGTCCGGCCTCCTCGATCTTAAAGTAACCGCCATGACCGTACATTTTATCAATCGGGACATTTTCCTCCTGTAAAAGGATGTCCAGACCATATTTTAATGCGCCTACCGCAGAATAAAGCTGCAGTTTCATGAAATTGTCAAACGAAAAATCTGCATTTGCCGTGCGCACCAGAAGCGGCCGTCCCTCTAAAAAGCCTGTGACCGGCTCTCCGGAAAAGTAATTGTAACTGATCATGCCGCCGCAGTTCACATCCCCTTTTAAGGAACGCTCGAACATCACCCGGAACACCTGGTTCCTGTCCATCGGGAATCCGGCTGCTTCTGTAAACTGCACGAGCATATCTGCCCACGCATTGATTTCGGAAGTACAGTTATTGCAGTGCACCATCGCCACAGCATCTCCCACCGGTGTCGTCACCATGTCAATTTCCTTATGCACTTTGGACAACGGTTTTTCTAAGACGATCATCGCAAAGACAGACGTTCCGGCTGAAACATTTCCGGTACGGACTGCGATGGAATTGGTCGCTGTCATGCCGGTTCCCGCATCTCCCTCCGGCGGGCAGACAGGAATCCCTGCCTGAAGCGTTCCGCTCGGATCCAAAAGCTTTGCGCCCTCCCCGGTCAAGGTTCCGGCATGTTCCCCTGCCACCAGGACTTTCGGAAGTACCTCCCTGATCCTCCAGCTGTATCCGTCTGCTTCCACGAGACCGTCAAAGCAGGAAATCATCTTTTCATCGTAATCCCTCGTGCTGCTGTCAATCGGAAACATACCGGAAGCGTCTCCGATTCCAAGCACCTTTTCCCCGGTCAGTTTCCAGTGAATATATCCGGCCAGTGTCGTAAAGAAAGAAAGCTTGGTAAGATGCTCCTCCTTTTTTAACATTGCCTGGTACAAATGTGCGATACTCCAGCGCTGCGGCACATTGAAATCAAATTTTTCCGTCAGGATATCGGCAGCCTCCTCCGTAATCGTATTTCTCCAGGTACGGAACGGCACCAGAAGCTCCCCTGCCTCGTCAAATGCCATATAGCCATGCATCATGGCAGAAAACCCGATGGCACCTGCTGTCTTTAAAGGAACACCAAACTGCGTCTCCACATCTTTTCTTAACTCCGCAAAAGCATCCTGCAGTCCTCCCCAGATGTCATCCAGAGAGTATGTCCAGATCCCGTTTTCATAGCGGTTCTCCCAGGTATGCCCTCCGGCTGCCAGAGGAGTTCCGTCCCCTGCCACTAAAACCGCCTTAATCCTCGTAGAACCAAACTC
>CADBMP010000164.1 GCA_902795775.1 uncultured Lachnospiraceae bacterium
AGAAGAATCTCCGGAGCATCCTGTCCGTTTTGCGCCAACGAATGATATCTTACCATGGTCTGCAAAATTTGTCAACAACTTTTTTCAGAAAATTCTTTTTTAGTCATTCTTCCCATATAAATAGAAATTCCAATAGAAAAAATCACCAAAATGCCGGATAATACCTGTGATACTGCCATCCCTGTTCCAAACAGTTTCAACTGGTCCGTCCTCAGACCTTCTATCCAAAATCTTCCAAGTCCATATAAGCCCAGATATGCAAAAAAGAGCTGTCCGGAAAATTTTCTTTTCTTTGTCATCAGAAGAATAATCACCAATACTGCCAAATTCCAAAGTGACTCATAAAGAAACGTTGGATGAACCTGGATATATTCCACTCCGTCTAACACCACCACATGATCCAACAGCTCCTTTGTCAAATCTCCCGTCCTCACATCTGCACGTTTTATCTGCATTGCCAGAAACTGATCCGTATATCCGCCAAATGCTTCCCTGTTAAAAAAATTTCCCCATCTTCCCAAAATCTGACCAATTAAAAGTCCTGCACACGCAGCATCTGTCAAATCCAAAAAAGAAACCTTACGAATTCTTGAAAAAATATATGTGGCAAGCACACCAGCCAGCACCCCGCCGTATATGGCAAGCCCGCCACCCCGTATATCAAAGATTTCCATAGGATGCTTTCCATAATAACTCCACTGAAAAACCACATAATACAGCCTGGCTCCTACCACTGCACTAATAATATCACAGACCGCAAGGTCCATCATCAGCTCTTTATCTAAATGCAGACGTTCTGCCTGAACACTTGCCAGCAGGAAACCGCACAGCATCCCAAGAGCAATTATGATTCCGTAATAGGCGATAAAAAAATCATCTCCAATGGATATTCTTCTTCCCACATGCTGCAGAACAATCCCCAGATGCGGAAAGCGGATATCTGCTCCCATACTTTTTGTCTCCTTCCTATTCCATTATGCACACAGCTTTTCTGCAGGAATGATGCGGTTCCCGACTCCTGTGCCAGTACAAACAGAAACCAAATGTATTCAGGATTATACATTGAACCGGAATAAAACCACATCTCCATCCTGCACAACGTATTCCTTCCCTTCGGAGCGAACCAGCCCTTTTTCCTTTGCCGCATTCATGCTACCTAATTCTGAAAGATGCTCATAACTCACAACCTCTGCACGAATGAATCCCCGCTCAAAGTCTGTATGAATTTTTCCTGCCGCCTGAGGTGCTTTCGTCCCCTGCTTAATGGTCCATGCTCTCGTCTCATCTTCTCCTGTTGTTAAAAAGCTGATCAGCCCTAACAGCCTGTAGCTTGCAGCAATCAACTTATCAAGACCGGATTCTGAAAGCCCTAAGTCCTCTAAAAATTCCTTTTTCTCGTCATCCTCCAGCTCTGCAATTTCCTGTTCTATCTGTGCACAAATGACAAAAACTTCTGAACCTTCTTTTTTTGCATATTCCCGTACTGCTGCTACGAACGGATTAGATGCACCATCGTCCGCCAAATCGTCTTCTGCCACATTTGCCGCATAAATGGTCGGCTTATACGTTAAAAGATTAAAGCTTTCCAAAAGTGCAATTTCCTCTTCATCATCCGTTTCAAAAGTCTTTGCAAGCTTTCCATCTTCCAAATGCTTCTTTAAACGTTCCACCAGGTCTGCCTCTTTTGCCAGACTTTTATCATTCTTCACGCTTTTTACAAGCTTTGCATACCGTCTTTCCAATATTTCAAGGTCAGAAAATAAAAGCTCTAAATTGATTGTCTCAATGTCACGTTTTGGGTCTACGCTTCCATCCACATGGACAATATTGCTATCTTCAAAGCAGCGGACCACATGTACAATGGCATCTACTTCACGAATGTTTGCCAGAAACTGATTTCCAAGCCCTTCTCCTTTTGATGCCCCCTTTACCAAGCCTGCAATATCCACAAACTCAATGACTGCGTGGATTGTTTTTGCCGAATGATGCATCTGTGTCAAGACATCCAGCCTCTTATCCGGCACTGGTACCACACCAACGTTCGGTTCTATTGTACAAAACGGATAATTTGCCGCTTCTGCTGCTCCTGCCTTTGTTAAAGAATTAAATAATGTACTTTTTCCTACATTTGGAA
>CADBMP010000165.1 GCA_902795775.1 uncultured Lachnospiraceae bacterium
AATACAAAAGGAACAAAGGGAGAAGCCAGCAGGGAACTGAAACAACTCTTACACTTCATGGATGGAATGGAGCCGGAGAATGCTTATACAAAGGAACTGGCGCAGGCAGTAGATGAAGTCAAAGAAAGCGAAGAATGGAGGCGTGAATTTATGTTGATGATGGAACGGGACAGGGATAATATCAAGATTGGACGGTTGGCTGAAAAAATTGATATTGTTCGTGGCATAAGAAACAAATACCAGGAAGATGTCATTGCTGATATAGTGAAGAGCAATCCTGAAACTGTCAGCGTAATCTTGAATCTGATTGACGAACATCCGGAATGGGATGATGAAAGAATAGCGGAGGAAATGCTGTTCTAATCGAAATAGAAAGAAAAAACACACCTGTAAAATCGAAGAATGGGAGCTTTCCTAAGCTCCCATTCTGTAACATACCAATATATCGGTTTTTAAATAACCTCCATTAAATCGATATCTGTCAAAAATCCATATATGCAAGATTTTAGGCAGATATCATAAGTCGATCTAATTAAAAATCTCAATACTGGAAAATCCAAAATCCCCTTAACTTTTACGAAAGGCTATTCATACCTTAACGCATCAATCGGATTCAGTTTCGCTGCCTTATTCGCCGGATAATATCCAAAGAACACACCAATCACCATGGAAAATCCGACTGCCACAATAATCGCGCCCACCGGAGCTGCTGCCGCATACCCAAGTGCTGCTGCCGCAATCGAGCCAAGGAAGAAACCTGTCAGAATGCCTAACACTCCGCCCACCAGACAAAGAATCACCGATTCCGTAATGAACTGCAGCCTTATGAGGCTGTTCTTTGCCCCAAGGGCCTTTCTTGTACCAATCTCCCTCGTGCGCTCGGTAATGGAAACGAGCATGATGTTCATGACACCGATTCCGCCCACCAGAAGGGAAATCCCCGCAATAAATGCAATCGCAATCGTCACCGTCTCAATCGTACTCGTCAGGGATTCCGTCATGGATTCCATGGTCGTTGTCGTAATCTTATAATCCTCATTGCTCATATAATACACAGAAAAGTAATTTTCAATCTGTGTGGCAAACGCAGATACATCTGAAACATTTGTCGAAGTCACCACCGTAAACTGCGTATATCCATCCTCCGTATGAGTCTGCTTTTTTCCGGTCGTTATCGGTATATAGGCACTCGTTGTCACATCCTCATCTGTGGAGGAAGAAAAACTGCTCTCCTCATATTCATAGATTCCCACAATATAATAAGAATAATATGCGCCATCAATATTCACACTGATTTTCTTTCCAAGTGCCGCATCCATATCTCCGTCAAACATATTGTCCACGACCTTATCAGAAACCATGATGACCTTCTTCACGCCCTCAACATCAGCCGCCTTAATATGCCTTCCTGCCAAAAGCGTTATCTCATTGCTCTCAAAATACTCCTCATTGATTCCGGACACCGTAATATTTGCATAATCACTTCCGGACTTCACCGTACCGCTCCCCACAGATTCACTCAGCGCAATCGCGTCAATACTGTTTTTCATGGTGCTCCTTAGCCCGGAAATCATTTCATCCGTAATCCTGTCCTCTGCGTCAATGGAGGTGCTGCGGTTCATGCCGCCAAACTTCATTCCGTTCTGCGTGGTCTCCGAATTACTGCTCCTCTCCTTTAAACCCACAGTAACGTTATTTGCCCCCATATCCTGGAAGGTGCTGGAAATTGAGCTTTTCAACGAAGAGCTCACCGTCATGATTGCAATGACGGAACCGATTCCAATGATGATGCCAAGCATGGTCAGAAGCGCACGCATTTTATTTGCTAACAGCGAGAGAAATGCCAGCTTGATATTTTCTAAAATCAGCATACCAATTCCCCCCTTCTCTCCATGCCCCGCTCTGAACCGATGATCATTCCATCGGAAATTGTCACAATCCGCTCTGCCTTCCTCATGCCCGCATAGAGCATGGGCAGCTCCACATTATCCAGTGCCGTCTGTCGCGCCAGAAGATTATACGTCTGGAACACAAAGCCAATTTTCTGGTTCCGGATTTCGGAAAGCTTTTTATCCTTTGCCTTGCAGATATCCGTATCATCCAAAAGATACGTGCCCTCCGTCGGGCGGTCCAGCGCACCAATGATATTCATGAGCGTGGATTTCCCGGAACCGGACTCTCCCACAATGGATAAAAACTCGCCCTTTTTTACCTCAAGGTCAATGCCATGTAAAATCTCTAACTCATTTGGCTGTCCAATGAAAAACCGCTTTACAATGCCTTTTAGTTCTATGACGCTGCTGCCATTCTTCCTGCTGTCCTCTTTTTTTCCTGTATGCTCCGTCTTTTTCTGCTCCATACCACTTTCTATCCTACCCTTTTTCTTATCATCCCTTTTCTTTTTTCCCTTTATATTCATGACCATCCCTCCCGTCACCTGCACGTTCTGCCTGCGTTCCCATGTTACAGTCCACACATTCGCATGACCTGCATCAGCCAAAAAAATCATACTGCACTTTGCCGTCATTCCCATCTTGAGCTTGTCATTTTTATCTGTTATTTCAATCACGACCTCATATCCGTCAGAGGAAGAACTGCTGCCCATACCGGTACTTGCCCCTGCACTGTTTCCTGAATTTCCGGACACACTGTAAGTCGCCGAAGTAGACGGTGCCACAAATATAATCTTTCCATTGATTTCCTCATCCCCGGTCGCTTCTGTCAGGATGACCACCTTCTGGCCAACACTTACATCACTGATGTTATACTCATCCACTGATGTTGTCACCTTAAAAGAGCTGATATCTTCAATCTGGAACATGGTGCCGCCGGTATAAGCCTCCCCATCTTCCACATTTACTGCTGTTACAATTCCTGTAATTGGAGAAACCACCGCACATTTTTCCAGATTTTCCTTTGCCTGCTCCACCTGTTTTTTTGCTTCTTTTATGCTCTTTTCTGCACTTTTCTTGGTATTTTTTAAATTTTTTTCTGCTGTAGAAATGCCTGACTTTGCCTGACTTACGCTGCTGCCAGAGCCATTTCCGGTACTGCTGCCCGTATATGATGTATATGATGTATTTGTACTGCCTGTGCCATTTCCGGCATATGCGCTGCTGGTATCTCCCGCTGTTTCATAAGCCTTCTGTGCAATTTCCAAATCCTGCTTTGCCTTAGAAAGCTCCTGCTCAAGCTGCATCTTTTGCTGCTCTGTTTTCGTTTTCGCCAGTTTCTTTTCCAAAGAAGATACTTTCTTTTTCGCTGCCTTTAATGCTTTTTTTGCCTTTGCCTTTGCTTCTTTTGCCTGTTTTTGGGCTTTCTCCTGTGCAGCCTTTGCCTCTTTTTCTGCCTTTTCCTGTGCAGCCTTCTGCTTCTTTTCTTCTGCCTCTGCCTTTGCTGCCTGTGTCTTTGCATTGCTGTATGCTTCCTTTGCTTCCGAAAGCTGCTCTTTGGCATCAGAAATATTATCGCCTGCTTCGCTCTCTGCCTCTGCCAGATTCTCCTTTGCTTCTTTTAATGCCTCTTTTAAATCCGTTTTATCAAAGGTAACAAGAGCCTGCCCTTTTTTGACCGTATCGCCCACCTGAACCTTTACTTTTTTCACCGTCATGTTATTCACATTTGCAGAAACGGATTTTGTCTTGCTGCTTTCAATGGTACCAGTGGCACTAATGGATTTTGTAAGCGTCTGTTTTGTTAAAGGAACCGCATTCTGCTTTATTACCTTTGCTTCCGTATCCACCGTTTTGTTCTTAAAAAAGAAGGTAAGCCCCACTGCCGCCCCGGTAATGATAATCAAAAAAACAAGAATCCCTTTAAAATGTCTTTTTATCATTTTCATATAACATTCCCCGCCTTTCTATCTCTCTTGATTGTTCATAAGCTGCCACAGAAACTGCCCCATACAATCCCCATGTCGAAGCATTTGATAAACGCTTCATGATTCTTATGATGTCATTCTAACGGACTTACCTTAAAAGAACCTTAAATTTCAAATTTTTTCAAATTTTTCTGTAATTATAGATATTTTATTATCCAATCTGCCCTATTTCTGCACTTTTTAACTAAACCCCCATGCCTCGCTTTTGGCACCACCATAAATGAAACATGGTGGGCGGAGGGTTGTTGATATAGTTTCTGCCGATG
>CADBMP010000166.1 GCA_902795775.1 uncultured Lachnospiraceae bacterium
AAGCATGTAATCTAATCAATATAAAGGAAAAGTGGTGAATAAAATGGGTGCAATGAATGCAGAAGATTTAGCAAAATATAAAGGCGTATATGTCTATGCTCAGCAGGTAGACGGAGAACTTGGCGGTATCGCTTTTGAATTACTTGGCAAGGCAAAAGAGCTTGCTGCAGATCTTGGTACAGATGTGACTGCTGTACTGATTGGTTCAGACGTAAAGGGATTAACAGATAAACTGGCAGAGTATGGTGCAGATAAGGTAATTGTGGTAGATGATCCGGAATTAAAGGATTACAGGACAGAGCCTTATGCACATGCACTTGCTTCTGTAATCAATGAATACAAGCCGGAAATCGTATTGGTTGGTGCTACGGCAATCGGAAGGGATTTAGGTCCAAGAGTTTCCGCAAGAGTTGCCACTGGTCTGACTGCAGACTGTACAGTGCTTGAAATTGGTGATTTCCCATTAAATCCGATTCCGGGACAGGAGCAGAAACATAACCAGCTCCTTATGACACGTCCGGCGTTCGGAGGAAATACGATTGCTACGATTGCATGCCCGGATAACCGTCCTCAGATGGCTACGGTACGTCCTGGTGTAATGCAGAAGATTGAACCGGTGGCTGGCGCAAAAGCTGAAGTGATTGAGTACAATCCGGGCTTTACGCCAAATAACAAGTATGTAGAGATTTTAGATGTTGTAAAGGAGATTTCCAATGCAGTTGATATTCAGGATGCAAAAATCTTAGTATCCGGTGGACGTGGCGTGGGAAGTCCTGAGAACTTTAAAATCTTAGATGATCTGGCTGCTGCAATCGGTGGAACAGTGAGCTGTTCACGTGCTGTAGTAGACAGCGGCTGGAAGCCAAAGGAATTACAGGTTGGTCAGACAGGAAAGACGGTTCGTCCGAATGTTTACTTCGCAATCGGTATTTCCGGTGCCATCCAGCATACAGCAGGTATGGAAGAATCTGATATCATTATTGCAATCAATAAGGACGAGAATGCGCCAATCTTTGATGTAGCAGATTATGGTATCGTGGGAGATTTGAATAAGATTGTTCCAAAGCTTACAGAGGAATTACAGAAAGTCGTAAAATAATAGATTCTAAATTTTTTATCAAAGTGAATATAAAAGGAGGTTTCTGCAAATAGAAATCTCCTTTTTTGATATCCAAAGAGCTGAAGAAAGGAAGGGGGTCAGCAAAAGCTGACCGGTGGATCGCGGCGGGTAGGAGCGGAAATCTCCCTCCTGCTCGGATTGTATGTGCCCACATAGAGAAATTGTTCTTTGGGCGTTTTATCCGTTTATTTTCTGTTGACAGAATCGAAAGATATGATTAAAATAGTAACCATCAATGTGATTATAAGAGCATGAACATATTGACAGGAGGTAACTGTTCAGCCTTTCGGATGTGGCTATCATCACACATTGGAAAGCTGAATCATTATAATAGGAGGATTCAAATGGAATTTGAAAGAATAGGAAATCACATGGTACAATGTCATATTTCTGTGGAAGAAATGAATGAATATGGACTGCGTATAGAAGATTTTTTTACAAACCAGGAGAAATCCAGGGATTTTTTAGAACATTTAGTGGAACATGCAGAGGAGGAAGTCGGATATGAAGCGGAAAACGGTATGGTTTCCATGCAGCTGATGCGTCTTCCGGATGATTCCCTGATAATAACGTTTTCAGAAAAGGGAGATGAAGGCGTACAGAATATGCTGAACCAGTTACAGAATCTGGCAGGTTTTTTTGAAGAAAATCTATTAAAAAACAATGCAGAGGAACAGGCAGAGGCTGAATCAGGTGCTGCAGATGAAGTATCAATGCTGTCCGAAAAGAAAACTTCAGACAAAAGCAAGAAACAGGGAGAACCTTCTAAAAATGGGAAAAAGAATCATTCCAATCCAAAGCTGTTTTGTTTTAGGAGCTTTGATGCAGTAGAAAGCTTTGCTCTGAACATTGAGCTTCAGAAAAATATTCCGGGCCGTCTGTATAAGGATAAAGAGACGGGATCATATTATCTTCTTTTGAAAAAAGGAAAGCTTCGTTTAGAAGAATATCAGATGATCTGTGAAGAAATCTTAGAATATGCAGATTATCAGATTAAACAGCCATTTGCTGAGCAGTATTGCAAGGAACATTTTCAGTGCATCCTGTCCCGACATGCACTTCGGACCATCAGGGAATATCAGTTAGGAGCAGATGCTTCATGAAATATGATTTTGATTTAGAATCACAAAAAGGGAAAAAAAAGAAAATAATAATAGAAATTCTGATCACTATTGGCGAGGCGGCTTTTGTCGTGTTTCTTGCATTTTTGCTGACGCATTATGGTTTTGAAATCTATACGGTCACAGGGTATGAAATGAAGCCGACTTTAATCAAGGATGACAGGGTATTGGTTAATAAGCTGGTTTACCGGGTTGGCAATGTCAAAAGAAATGATATTGTACTGGTGAAACAGGGTGGAACAGAACATAATTATTATAATGTGGAGCGCGTGCTCGGACTGCCGGGGGAGCGTGTGCAGATTAAAGACGGGAGTATTTTTATCAACGGGAAAAAACTGGAGGAAAAATATGATTTTCCCCCAATGGAAAATGGCGGTCTGGCACTTGAGGAGATTACACTGGAAGAAGATGAGTTCTTTCTTTTATGTGATAACAGGAATAATGGTGAAGACAGCAGAAATGCCAATATTGGAAATGTACTGAGGGAAAATATTGTTGGAAAAGCATGGTTCCGTTTGAACACAATGGAGTTTATCGGTTTTTTGAATGCTTTTGAGGATGAAAAGAAAGATGAGGAATAAAAATGCAGTTTCAGTGGTATCCGGGACACATGACAAAAGCAAGGCGGATGATGCAGGAGGATTTGAAACTGATTGATGTTGTGGTTGAGCTTGTGGATGCAAGAGTGCCTTACAGCAGTAAAAATCCTGATATTGATGTACTTGCAAATGGTAAATCCAGAATTCTTTTGTTGAATAAATATGATCTGGCAGATCCGCTCCAAATAAAGGAATGGGTGGATTATTATGAAAAAAAGGGATTCCTTGTTTCAAAGGTGAATTCTAAAAAGGGAACCGGAATCAGAGAGGTACAGGATATTATCCGTAAAGCCTGTGAAAAGAAGATAGAACGTGACAGGAAACGGGGGATTATAAATCGTCCGATTCGTGCCATGATCGTTGGAATTCCGAATGTGGGCAAGTCCACGTTTATTAATAGTTTTGCAAAAAAAGCTTGTACGAAGACGGGTAATAAACCGGGCGTTACGAAGGGAAAGCAGTGGATTCGTCTAAATAAGACAACGGAGTTATTAGATACTCCGGGTATTTTATGGCCAAAGTTCGAGGATCAGAATGTAGGGCTCAGGCTGGCGTATATTGGTTCCATAAAGGATGAGCTTTTTAATGTCTATGAGCTTTGCAGGCTTTTGATTGAATATTTGGAAAAGGAGTATCCCGGAAAAATAGCTGATTTTTATGAAATTGAAAAGAGTGATGTTTCAGAGATTCTTTTGGAAAGAATTGCGGAAAGAAGAAAGCTTATCAAATCCGGTGCAGAATATGACCTTGATAAAGCAGCCAGATGTCTTGTGGATGATTTCCGGGCAGGGAAACTTGGTTTATTTTGTTTAGAACGTCCGGACGATATTTTGTGCCAGGAACAGGGAGAGTGAGCAGAACATCCGGTTCGGTCTTTTTGGGAAAAGGACAAGATGGATGAGTATGGCAGAAGACAGGAGAGAAAAATGATTGCAATTCAAAAAATGAAAGAAGACTTTGAAAATACTCCTATGGAGCAATGGCAGGCGTTGTATGAGAAGTATCAGGGAGATGAAAGAAAAGGAGTGAAGTCCCTGCTGGAACGGTATCAACAGAAAGAAAAAGAACTGGCGCAGGAATGTATGCGTTTAGAAGAGATGCAGGTATTTGAAAGAAAGTATCAGGAGTTTTCGTATATCTGCGGAATTGATGAGGCTGGAAGAGGTCCTCTTGCGGGACCTGTAGTGGCAGGAGCCTGTATTCTTCCCAAGGATGTCAGGATACTGTATCTGAATGATTCCAAGAAGGTCAGTAAAAAGAAACGTGAACTTTTGTATGATGAAATAACAGAAAAAGCACTGGCATGGGGAGTTGGGATTGTTTCGGAACAGAGAATTGATGAAATCAATATTTTAGAGGCAACACGCGAGGCCATGCGTAAGGCAGTGGAAAGTCTTTCCATCACCCCGGACCTGCTTTTGATTGACGCAGTACATATACCGGAGATGCAGATGAAACAGGTGGGAATTGTAAAAGGGGATCAGAGGAGCATTTCCATTGCTGCTGCGAGTATTTTGGCAAAGGTGACCCGAGACCGCATGATGGTGGAATACGATAAAGCATTTCCGGAATATGGTTTTGCAAAGCATAAGGGATATGGCACTGCATATCACAGAGCAAGGCTTAAGGAATTTGGACCTTGTCCAATCCATAGAATAACGTATCTGAAAAAGAAATAGCAGCAAGCCTGTCCGTGTATATAAAAGCAAGAAATGGAGGTGTCAGTATATGGCAGAGGAGCACAAAAAAATATATGGCAAAGATATCATTGGGCATAGAACGGACAAGTCTGCCATTGCATTGGAATATGAAAAAGGAGATATTGCACCGAAGGTGATTGCATCAGGAAAGGGCTATCTTGCAGAAAAAATCATTGAGACGGCAGAGGAATATCATATTCCGGTCCATGAGGATGCAAAGCTTGCAAAAAGCCTGGAGGAGATAGAGCTTGGAGAGTATATTCCAAAGGAGCTTTATCAGGTGGTCGCAGAAGTTCTTGTTTATGTGGATGCCATGGATAAAATTAAGGGAAAAGTATTGGACAAAGGAAAATGAAAAAAGAAAATATGAGAGAAAAGGGAACAGTCTATGAAAATAAGGCTGTTCTATTTTTAAAAAAGAAGGGATTTCAGATTCTGGAGCGTAATTTTTATACTAAGGCCGGGGAAATTGATATTGTTGCAAAAGATGGTGAATACATTGTTTTTGTGGAAGTAAAGTACCGCAAAAACGGAAATGCCGGAGATGCCATGGAAGCCGTTACTATCCGGAAACAGAAAAGGCTGTATTCTGCGGCGAGGGTCTATCTTTATACAAAATGGTTCCGGATGGATATTCCATGCAGGTTTGATGTGATTGCTTTTTATGGGGAGAAAATTGTACATGTAGAAAATGCTTTTACATCATAAAATCGCAAGCGATTTTATTTTGGGAGTTACTTCGTAACTCCGGGTATGTCAGGAAAGCGTGGGCAAAAACTCCCGGATAGGTTATCATAAAATATATCAGAAAGGCAGAAAAATATATATGAGTGGAGAAAGAAGACGTTCTGATGTGATTCAGGAATTGTTTGATGAAACAAAAAAGGATATTCTGGCATATCAGGAAAAGAGTTATTTTAAAGATGCGGAGGAATGTTTTTTGGAGCATTGTGATTTTGTGCCCCTGATTCGCTTTCGTGTTTTTATGCCCTTTTTCCCGCATTTGAATGCAGCATTTTCCACCCGGTTTGGTGGTGTAAGTAAAAAGACAGAGCTTATGGAGCTGAATTTTGGGTTTGACCGGGGGGATGACGAAAAGAATGTCAGGGAAAATTACAGGCTTTTTTGTGAAAGCATGGGAGAGGATGAAAAAAATCTGGTCCTTTCTGACCAGATTCATGAAACGAAGGTTTATCAGGTAACGGAGGAGAATAGGACTGGTTCCGTTATTCAAAAAAAATTAAAGGGAGTGGATGGCCTGATTTCTGACAGGGAGGTTATTCTGGCAACTTCTTATGCAGATTGTGTACCACTCTTGTTTTTTGATCCGGTAAAGAATGTGATTGCCTCCTCTCATTCCGGCTGGCGTGGAACAGTAGGAAAAATTGGGGAAAAGACGGTTCAGATGTTTGTAGAAACGTATGGAAGCAAAAAAGAAGATATCATTGCAGTCATCGGCCCGTCTATCTGTCAGAATTGCTATGAGGTAAGTGAGGATGTGGTGATGGAGTTCAAAAAAGTTTATAAAGAAACACAGATGAAAGAAATTTCCAGACCTTCGTTTGAGGCTGGAAAAAGAAAAGAAGGGAAATACCAGCTTGATCTTTGGGCGGCAAATTATTTTTGTTTAAAAGATGCCGGACTTTTGGATAAAAATATCCATGTAGCAGGAATCTGTACCTGTGAACATGACAGGCTTCTTTTTTCCCACCGCGCCAGCAAAGGGAAAAGAGGAAACCTGAATGCTTTTCTTGCCCTTCATCCATAAAGCTTCTTCTTTTCCAAATAAATTGCTGTATAGAAATTCTGCCTTGACTTATCTGCGGTTCATTAACAGCTCATGGATTCTCTGGTTCGCATCCATAATGTCATTGACAGAGGTATCATGGTTCAGGGTATCAATGATCAAAGCAATATAATTGCTGAGGTCAACATTGTGGTAATATGGTCTTTCCAGAATTTCCGGCGGACAGTAACAGAGGTTTGTGGTATAAATCTGGTCGAATAAATGCCCGGCAAAGGCATCATCCAGCGTTTTAACACCATCTGAGAACAGTCCGAACGTTGCGCAGATGAACACCTTTCCTGCACCACGTTTTTTCAGTTCTTTTGCCACTTCCAATGCAGAATTTCCGGAAGCAATCATATCATCAATAATAATGACGCATTTATCCTTTACCGGTTTCCCGAGATATTCGAAGGAAACCACCGGATGGATGCCGTTTTCCAATCTGGAATAATCCCTGCGGCGGTAGCACATTCCCATGTCTACGCCCATCTGGTTTGCATAATATACGGCCCGTCTCATGCCGCCCTCATCTGGACTGACAACTGCCAGATGCTCTGCATCTACCTTTAAATCCGGATTTTCCTTTAGAATTTCATTTATGAACTGAAACGATGTATAAAAATTATCAAAGCCGTTGTTTGGGATAGCATTCTGTACCCGTTCATCATGTGCATCAAAGGTGATGATGGTCTCAACGCCCATTGCAATCAGCTCGTGAAGTGCCTGGGCACAGTCTAGGGATTCATTGATCAGGCGCAGATGCTGCCTGCCTTCATATAGATAGGGCATGATGACGGTGATTCTTCTGGGATGGCCATTCGATGCCATGATGATGCGCTTCAGGTCATTGAAGTGGTCATCCGGTGACATATTGGCAGGTGCGCCTCCCATGGAAAAGGTTTCAAAATGATTTACAGTATCTGCAATGATGAACAGGTCAGATCCGCGGATGGATTCGTGGATGACTGCGCGTCCCTCTCCGGTTCCGCGGCGCAGGGTGTCAAAAGAAACTAAGTAGTTATCATTTGCATAATCTGCTGTCATAAAGCTTGGTTTTTCAGTGTTTTCCAAAGCTTTTTTACGTCTTTCAATAATCCGTTTATTGATTTTTTCACCGATTTCCCTGCAATTATTCATGGCAACAATTTTTAGTGGTGCTAAAGGCATAGAATCTTGGTATTTTCTGCTAGACATAGGACTCTCCATTTCTTTATCGTTATGAGTAAAATCATATTATAATTTGTGCTAAAAACGTTACACGTCTTATGTTTGTGTAGGTGTAACAATCAATAGCTAAAAAACATTTTACCTGCTTATACTACTTTATTTTTGTTTTTGGGTCAATGATTTTTTAAACTTTTTGTGAAAAAGCTTTCTTTTTTCAGCAGTTTGTGGTATAACAGAGAATGGTTTTATTTTATCTGAAACAAATGGAGGGAGAGTATTTTGAAAAAAGAAAAATTCAGATGGTTATATCTTGGAAAGAAAATAAGTGTTTACGCATTGGCATTTACATTAATGAGCAGCACATTTTCGGGATGTGGAGCAGGAAGCACCGGTTCAGAAAAAGCAGGAAGTGAAAGCTCTAAGGAGGAAAAGGAGTCAGGCTCTGAGACTTCTAAAAAAACGGAAAAGGGCAGCGAGGAGGTATTAGGAATTCCGGATGCAGAGACTTATATAAAAAAGCTGGCAGATTATAAAAATATCGTTATTAAGAATGCAGACGTGGAAAAGCAGCTGCAGGACAAGATTGATGAGCTTTTAAAGAACGAGAACTATAAGAGTGGTGAGCAGATTAAAAAGGGAAAGGTAAAAAAGGGAGATACCATCAATATTTTCTATGTGGGGAAAATAGATGGGACAGCCTTTGAAGGCGGAAGCTGTACGGAAGATACAAATCCGGAGGGACATGATCTTACCATTGGCTCCGGAGCATTTATTCCGGGCTTTGAAGATGCATTAATTGGGAAAAAGATTGGTACCACAGAGGATATTACCGTTACCTTTCCAAAGGATTACGGAAAAGATGACCTGAATGGAAAGGAAGCTGTTTTTACGGTCACCATGAACTATAAAGTTGGAGAGAAAAAAGAATTTAATGATGCCTTTGTTGCGAAAAATCTGTCTTCCCAATATAGTTCTGCACAGGAATATAAGGAAAAGACAACAAAAGAGATCATCAGGAATTTAGTAGTCAGTACAGTAGCGGAGGAAACAGAAATTACAGAATATCCGGAGGAGTATCTGGAGGAAACGAAAGCACAGTTCGTAAAGCCGATTGAAAAATATACGAAAAGCCAGGGAATCAGCATGGAGGATTTTGTTTCCCAGACCTACAGCTCAACGGAAGAATATGAAAAGGATCTGGAAAAAAATGTAAAGGCACAGTTAAAGAGCCAGATCATTTATAATGCGATTGTTCAGAAAGAAAATTTGGAAATCAAAGACAGTGAGGTCGAAAACCAGATCAAAGGATATATTGCAAGTTATGGAGTAAAGGATGAAAAGGAGTTAGATAAGCAGTTCAGGGAAAACTATGGTGGAAGTGCAAGAAGGCTGGTCTATGCAAATCTTGTATATGAGAAAGCTGTGGAATTTATGATTGACAAGGTGAAGAAAGAGTAACAGATGGTTACGGTTCACAGTTGATTAAGGAAACAGGATATCATAAAGCTGCAGGCAGCTTTATTTTTGGAGTTACTTCGTAACTCAGATTATGTCCAGAAAACATGGACAGGAAACAGGATAGGAGGAAATCATTTTGAGTAAACCGGTTGTAGCAATCGTTGGCAGGCCCAATGTGGGAAAATCCACGCTTTTTAATGTGCTGGCTGGAAAACGGATTGCCATTGTAAAGGACACGCCTGGCGTGACGAGGGATCGTATTTATGCGGATGTTGAATGGTTACAGTATCATTTTACCATTATGGATACCGGCGGCATTGAGCCGGAATCAAATGACCAGATGCTGCGTGACATGCGGGAACAGGCGGAAATGGCAATCGAAATGGCAGACGTAGTGCTTTTTATCGTGGATGTGACGCAGGGGGTCTTAGATTCGGATTACAAGGTGGCAGATATGCTCCGGAAGGCCAATAAAAAGGTTGTATTGGTCGTGAACAAAGTGGATAATTTTGCTAAAATGATGCCGGATGTATATGAATTCTACAATCTGGGGATTGGAGATCCTCATCCTGTTTCTTCCACCGGGAAACTTGGGATTGGTGATATGTTAGATGATGCGACTTCCCTGTTTCAGAAAAAGACAGAGGAAGAAGATGATGAACGGCCGAGAGTGGCAATCATCGGAAAACCGAATGTGGGGAAACCTTCCATTATCAATAAGCTTTTGGGAGAGAACCGCGTCATTGTTTCTGATGTGGCAGGGACGACAAGGGATGCCATCGACACGCCTCTTACATGGGATGGAAAAGAATATGTATTTATTGATACGGCGGGACTTAGGCGCAAAAATAAAATTAAGGAAGAAATTGAGCGGTATAGTATTCTTAGAACGGTATCTGCAGTGGAACGTGCAGATGTGGTAGTTCTTGTGATTGATGCAACAGAGGGTGTTACCGAGCAGGATGCAAAAATTGCAGGAATTGCCCATGATCGTGGACGGGGAGTCATTATTGCCGTAAATAAGTGGGATGCGATTGAAAAGGACAATAGTACCGTAAAAAAGTATACAGAGGAAATCTGGCGCGTACTTTCCTTTATGACTTATGCGCAGGTGATTTTTATTTCTGCGCAGACGGGACAGCGTCTTCCAAAGCTTTTTGATGTGCTGGATGTTGTGATCCAGAATCAGCAGTTAAGGATTGCAACAGGTGTTCTGAATGAAATCTTAATGGAGGCAGTTGCCATGCAGCAGCCGCCTTCTGATAAGGGAAAACGGTTGAAGATTTTTTACATGACACAGGTGGGAATCAAACCGCCGACATTTGTGATTTTTGTGAATGATAAAAAACTGATGCATTTTTCTTATACAAGGTATTTGGAAAATAAAATCAGGGAAGCATTTGGTTTTGCAGGTACGGCCCTGAGGTTTTATGTCCGGGAAAAAAAGGACAAGTAGCGATGTGATGTAAATATTACCCAGACTGTCGGAATTCATTTTTTAGCAGTCCGGGTAATAGCAGCAAAAAATAAAAAGGGGGAAACGCCGGTGCAGATTACGAATTTTTGGCTTTTAGCTCTTTTATGTCTGGTAGCAGGTTATTTTTGTGGATGTATCTCTACCGGATATTTTGTAGGAAGGTTTTATCATACGGATATACGTACACTTGGAAGTGGAAATGCCGGAACAACAAATGTGCTTCGGAATTTTGGAAGGCTGCCGGCACTGATTACATTTCTTGGAGATATCTTTAAGGCAATTTTTCCAATTCTCCTGATCCGTTTTTTGATTCCCACAGAGCCGTTTTTTTATTTATTTGGTCTTTACTGTGGTTTAGGAGTTGTGCTGGGGCATAATTATCCGTTTTATCTTGGTTTTAAGGGTGGAAAGGGGATTGCTGTCACTTCTGCTGTGATCCTTTCTACGGCTCATCCGGTGATTATACTGATAGGGCTTGTGATTTTTCTGGTTGTGGTTGTGATTACGAGATATGTTTCTGTTGGTTCGTTGATCGTGGCATGGTACGTTCCGGTCAATACCGTTTTATATTATCAGAAATTTAAGGAAAATAATCTGTTTTTGCACATGCTGGTCATCAGTCTTTTGTTTACTGTTCTGGCATATTTTCAGCACAGGCAGAATATAGTACGCTTGATACATGGAAATGAAAATAAGCTGTTTCGGACAAAAAAAGAAAAGGAGGCAGAGGAGCATGAAAATTAGTTTTTTAGGTGCAGGAAGCTGGGGAACTGCACTTGCTGTGATGTTGGCGGGGAATGGCCATCAGGTGGTCCTGTGGTCAAAGGTAAGTTCAGAGGTTTCTATGCTGAAAGAGCACAGGGAGCATAAAGACCGGCTGCCGGGAGTGAAGCTTCCGGATACGGTGGAGGTCACAGATGATTTGGAAAAGGCATGTGACGCTCCGGATCTTTTGGTATTTGCTGTGGCATCTCCGTTTGTACGGAGTACGGCACAGCAGGTTTCTTCTTTGGTCAAAGAAAACCAAAAAATTGTAAATGTGGCAAAGGGAATTGAGGAAACTTCTTTAAAGACTTTGAGGGATA
>CADBMP010000167.1 GCA_902795775.1 uncultured Lachnospiraceae bacterium
AAACTTGAAAAAAATCATATAAATGTTACTATTAGAAGGGAAATGGGCAGTGATATTGATGCTGCCTGCGGACAGTTAAGAAATGAGAACAAAGAAGGGAAGCTGCAGGAAGGCATACGCAAGGACTGATGTGGGAAAGAAAAGAAGCATGAATCAGGACTTTTTGTTTTGCAGTACGGAGGCTGTTGGCAGCTTTCAGAATCTTTTTATTGTAGCAGACGGCATGGGAGGACATAAAGCAGGAGATCATGCTTCCAAGCTCTGTGTACAGGAAGTTGTAAGCACCATTAAGGCATCCCGGCATAAGACGCCTGTTACCATTTACACGCAGGCCATTGATGCAGCGAACCGGAGTGTTTACGGGGAAGCAGAGGAATATCTGGAATACGAGGGCATGGGAACCACATTTGTTTCCTGTACCATTAATGACGGCATCATGTATGCTGCAAATATCGGGGACTCCAGGCTTTATCTTTTAAGAGGGCATCTGGAGCAGATTACAGAGGACCATTCCCTTGTGGGAGAGCTGGTGAAGAATGGCAGGATCACGGAAAGTGAGGCAAGGAGCCATCCACAGAAGAATATTATCACCAGGGCATTAGGTACGGACGAGGAGGTCTGTGCGGATTACTATGAAAAAAGACTGGAGACGGGGGATATCATCCTGCTCTGCAGTGATGGTCTTTCTAACATGCTGGATAATGAAGAAGTGGAATATGTACTGAAACACAGTAAGAATATAGAGACAGCCACAGAAACACTGGTAGAGAAGGCGAATAAAAACGGTGGTGAGGATAACATTTCTGTGGTGGTGATAAAAATTGAAAATGAAGATACGGAGGGTGAAAAATAAACGCACTGTTACACAAGGCGTATAGGGTGTAACAGCCCGCCGGCTGACTGCTGCCGGGGGGTATGGAAAAAGGGCATTGAAAGGAGGAAAATTTGTATGATAAGTCCCGGTATGCTGATAAGCGGAAGATATGAAATTATCGATAAGGTTGGCAGCGGCGGCATGGCAGATGTCTATAATGCAAAAGATCAGCGGTTGAACCGCAACGTTGCAATAAAAATACTGAAACAGGAATATAGCAGCGATGCAAAGTTTGTGGCAAAGTTCCGAGCAGAAGCACAGTCTGTGGCAGGTCTTTCCCATCCGAACATCGTGAATGTTTATGATGTGGGGGAGGACGATAACCTTTATTATATTGTGATGGAGCTGGTGGAGGGAATTACGCTCAAGAAATTCATTGAAAGAAAGGGAAGGCTGGAAATCAATGAAGCAATCGGGATTGGGATTCAGATTGCACAGGGCATAGAGGCGGCACATAAGAGCCATATTATCCATCGGGATATTAAGCCGCAGAATATCATTATTTCCAAAGAGGGAAAGGTCAAGGTAACGGACTTTGGAATCGCAAAGGCAGCTACCTCCAATACCATTACATCAAATGCAATGGGCTCTGTCCATTATATTAGCCCGGAGCAGGCAAGAGGCGGATACAGTGATGAAAAAAGCGATATTTATTCCCTGGGCGTGACGATTTATGAAATGCTTTCCGGCAGGGTGCCGTTTGAGGGAGAGAGTACGGTGTCTGTGGCATTTGCACATGTCCACGAAGCACCGGTGCCTTTGATGGAGCTGGATGCAGGCATTCCAAGGAGCCTTTCAAGGATTGTGGAAAAGTGTATGCAGAAAAAACCGGATTCCCGTTATGTGAATGCGGCGGCACTGATTCTGGATCTCAGGAGGGCAGTATCTGAGCCGGACGGGGATTATGTGGAGATTGAATCGGAAAAGCCGGTGGTCAGCACAGAGACGATCCGGATTACGGATGACATGCGCAAACAGATCAAGGATCCGGCAGGCATTGCAGGCAGGGAGCGCGTACCGGAGCGGCCGACAAAGAAGATAGAGCGTACAAGGGCAGATGAGGTGGAAAGGCTTCCGGAGGAAACGGAGGAAGCTGCCATGGATCCGAAGCTGGAACGGATTTTAAAAATCTGCAGCGGGGTCGTGGCACTGATTATTGTTGTGGTCCTGATTTTATGTATTGTAAAGTTCATGGGCATACTGGGAGGAAAGAAAGGGGAGGAGACTTCTTCACAAAGCTCCGTGATTCCACAGGCGACAGAGGAACCGCAGGTGGAGGAAAAGAAAATTGAAGTACCTGGCTTAATTGGCCATTCTTTAGAGGAGGCCCAGGAAATGGTGGATGAGCTGAATCTGAAGATCAAGCTGGTCAGCGAGGAATCGAATGAAGAGGCGAACCAGGTCATCAGACAGAGCCCTTCTGAGGGTACAGAGGTTGAGGAATATGCTGTGATTACGGTATATTACAGCAAAGGAAAGAGCGATGTGGTGATTCCGGACGTTTCCGGATATAGTGTAAACGGAGCAAGAGAAAAGTTAGAGGGCGAGCCTTTTGGACTTTTAGTTTCCGGAACTTCCAGCCAGTACAATGATTCTATTGAGGAAGGAAAGGTCGTGGGAACGGATCCTGTGGTCGGCTCCAGTGTGCAGAAGGGTACTGCTGTCACTCTTATCATCAGCAAAGGACCAAAGGAAGAAGGCGTGACCGTTCCAAGAATTGTTGGAAAGAAGGAAGAAGTCGCAAGGGAGCTTCTGGAGGAAAGGAACCTGACACCGGGCAAGGTAAGCTATGAATATTCCGATACTTATACAAAGGGAACCGTCATTCGGCAGGCCAAGACAGCGGGGTCTGAAGTACCAAAGGAGACGAGGGTGGATTATACGGTAAGCCTGGGAACAAAGGATGAGGCAACGCCTACGCCGGCACCAACGCCGACACCGGAGCCTTTGTACAGATATCTGGGCAGCGTGACCATCAATGCCAATCCGTTTGATTACGAAGGGGATGAGGGAATGATTGAGCTGTTCCTGACACAGGGAAGTGGCTCTGCAAAGCGTATTTTCAAGGGAAGATTAGGTTATAGTGATTTTCCGCATAAGTTCTCGGACATTGAAGGCTTTGAGGAGGGCAGCGGTGTTATCACAATGAGCAGGGATGGAGAAATGGTGGATGGCTCATGGAGCATTTCCTTCCGAAAGGCAGCCGACTGATGAGAGGAAAGATTATAAAAGGAATTGGCGGATTTTATTATGTACAGACGAAATCTGCGGGACTTGTCGAATGTAAGGCAAAAGGAGTATTCAGAAAACAGAAGAAAAAACCACTGGTGGGGGATGATGTGGAAATTATGCTGCTTCCGGAGGAGGTACAGACCTCCGGAATGGCAGCCGGAAATATGACGGAGATTTATGAAAGAAGGAACCGGCTCATAAGGCCTGCAGTGGCAAACGTGGATCAGGCAGTTGTCATTTTTGCGGTATCTTATCCAAAGCCGAATCTGAATCTTTTGGACCGTTTTCTTTTGATGATGAGGTTCCAGGGAGTGCCTGTGGTCATCTGCTTTAATAAGACAGATGAGCTGGCACAGGAGGAGATGGCTGTTCTGGCACAGAAATATTCCGGCTGTGGATGTGCGCTTTTTTTTACCAGTACAAAGGATGGGAATGGTTTAGAGGCGTTTGCCCGCCGTCTGCATGGCAGGACCTCGGTGCTTGCAGGTCCATCCGGCGTGGGGAAGTCTTCCCTGATGCAGGCTCTTTTCCCGGATGTTTTGGTGGAGATTGGTGAAATGAGCAGGAAAATCCGGCGTGGAAAGCATACGACCAGACATTCCGAGCTTTTTTATCTGGAAGAAGATACCTATGTGATGGATACGCCGGGATTTACTTCCCTGGAACTTCCAGATATGGAAAAGGAAGAATTAAAGGAGTATTATGAGGAATTTGCCCCTTTTACGGATTGCAGGTTTTTAAGCTGTGTCCATATAAACGAACCTGACTGCAGGGTGAAAGAGGCGGTGGAGGCAGGAAAAATATCACTTGAAAGATATCAGAATTATAAGAGCTTTTATGAAGAACTCCGGATAAGGAGAAAATATTGAGCATGCTGTAAACGGATGTCATGAATGTGTTTACGGTGTGGAAAACGGCAGGACGTTAAGGTTACTATAAATGTAAAACAGGAAGAAAAGGATTAGGAGGATAAAGATGAAGACAGATTGTTATCAGATGGCACCATCTATTTTGGCGGCGGATTTTTACCGCTTAGGGGAGCAGCTTATGGAGCTTGAACAAAATGGAATTGAAATGCTGCACATAGATGTAATGGATGGAATGTATGTGCCGTCCATTTCCTTTGGATTTCCTGTTATCAGTACACTCAGGAAAGAATGCCGGATGTTTTTTGATGTACATCTGATGATTGTACAGCCGGAAAGATATATCAGGGAATTTGTGGATGTCGGTGCGGATTCCATTACGGTTCATGTGGAGACGTGCAAGGATATGAACCAGATTATTGACCTGATTCATTCTTGCGGGGTAAAGTGCGGGATTGCAGTAAATCCGGAAACGGAGATAGAAAGGGTATTGCCTTATCTGGACAAAGTGGACATGATTCTGGTCATGAGTGTCAGACCGGGTTTCGGCGGCCAGAAATTCATGGAGGAGACGCTGAAAAAAACAGATTATTTAAGAAGGCTGCGGAAGGAAAAGGGATATCATTTTTTCATTGAAATTGACGGAGGAATCAATACCAGGACAAAGTCACTGGCAGTAGAGAATGGTGTGGACATTTTAGTATCAGGAACAGCAATATTTTCCGGTGACATTTCGGAAAATGTAAAAATAATGGGAGGTAGTACATATGCTTTTGGAAAACATTCCAATCGGTAAGACTTTAGAAATTTTTGTGGACAGAGATGATTTCAGATACC
>CADBMP010000168.1 GCA_902795775.1 uncultured Lachnospiraceae bacterium
CCTCGGTACAGCTACGTTTTCTTCCTTGTACTCGGGAAAATATCCTACGCAACCTGTTCAGTTAATTTATTTACAGTTCCTAAATTATGTATAGATTTTTGCAATGTTAAGTTTTTTTCGCCTAATGTATTAGTATTATTTGGCTGTATTTTAGAAAATTATAGAAAGAATACAAAAATTTCGGTTGATAAATTGTCTTTAAAAATATTAACAATTATGCGGAAGAATGGCTTTTCCAAACATTTTAGATTAGATAAAATACCAGATATTCATAATACTACATTACCATATCAGAAATTTCCTGCCTCATCTAGTGGGATAGAGAGCTTTGAAAAATATATTACTATTTACTTGTTTGGTAAAAATAATATTCCGGACATACCGACGAATAATTCGCAAGATATTACCGATAATTTATTAGAAATTTTTAATAACGTAATAGACCATGCTTCATCAGATTCTGTATATGTCTGTGGTCAATATTTTCCCAAAAAAGGAACCCTGTGTTTAAGTATGTGCGATATTGGAAATACTGTATGGAATAATGTTAAGTATTATTCCGAGAAGCATAATAAAGAATTTCCAGATGCTCCACTGGAATGGGCAATGCAAGAGGGACATTCAACGAAAGAAGATGATCCCGGTGGTCTGGGGTTGTCGTTGTTAAAAAATTATTTGATTGAGACTTTGGGTGGGATGTCAGTTATTTCTGGCTGCGAATATTATGAGCTTAGAAGGGGAAAAGAACGATGTATTCGTTTAGAAGAAAATTTTGAAGGTATGTTCGTATCTATCATTTTTAATATGACATTTTATAGAAAGAATAATCCGGTACATGAATATGATATTATTTTTTAGGGGGGGGGTATTTGATATGGAAAATACAATTGTAGTAAATGTTTGTCAAAAAATAGGTAGTCCGTCAGCACTTACGGCAGAAAAAGGGAAAATAATATATGATATTATTATTGATGCAATTTCCAGAGATCAGAAAGTAATTTTAGATTTTTCAGAAATTCAGAGTTCCATAACACCATTTTTTAACGCTGCAATCGGAAAATTGTATGAAAAATATGATGGTGAAAAAATTAAATTACATCTTAGTTTTAGGAATTTTCCAGATAATAAGGTGAAATCACTAAATTTAGTGATAAAAAATGCGAAAAGGTATTATAAAGACAAAAAGACATATGAGAGTATTGCAAAAGGAGTAATGGAAGGATGATAATAGATGGAAGAGATTATAAGCCTTTGGCAAGTGACATTTTACTATTTGATACCAATGTCCTAATGAGAGTGTTTTCTCCTATTAATCAAGGAAAATGCTTTGGATATGATGAGATTTTTTCTTTAGCGAGAGAGGCGGGATCCAAATTATTATTATCTTCTATACAAGTTTCTGAATTTATTAACAGAAATATGCGTACCCAATTTGAATTATACTGCGATGACAAGAAAGAATCTTTGGATTATAAAAGAGATTATAGACAAACAGAAGATTATTTTACAAATTTGGAAGCGTTGTGTGAAATCTTTGAAAATGATATTTTTCCATATTTTATTTGTATAGATGATGGTTTTTCAAAAATGGATACGACAGATTTATTTTGTCCTTCTAAAGAATATGATTTTAATGATAAAATTTTGGAAAAAATAGCTATTAGTAAGCATGCTAAAATTGTTACTTCTGATTTTGATTTTAGCATTTTTTCATTTGACCATGAAATCATAACGACATTGCCTAAATTATTAAGCTTAAACAATATGATGAGAAAGTAGTTTTCTTTGTAAGATGTAAAGCAAATTAAAAGTAAACGAGTCCGTTCGCTTTTTCTGTTTTGGTTCCCTTCAATGCTTTTCCGAGGTTCTCTTATATCCATGCGAAATAAGCCTCCACAAATTCCGTCTTTTCAGACTTTTTAAAAGATTATTGCATATGTTTGGATGATTGGAAAGGTACGGACTATGAACCGTTTACTACATATTTAAATGTACTTCCAGATGTATCTTTGGTTTTGTCCAGCCATCCCCCACAGGCAGTTTTTCCGGAGTATCGCCTGCCGACAGACGCTTAGCTTTTTCTCTGGAGTATTTGATTCGTGAAATGCACTCCTTTAGAAACATATTTTTTTCTTCCGGAGGGATTTCATCATTCCACATGGCATCTAAAGCATTCTGGAAGGTCACAATCTTTTGTTCATAGTAAGCTTTGTCAGGAACCGGCTGACTGGCTGCTTTTGCAAGAGCCTGTTTTGTCTGCTCTTTTTCCATGTTCACTTTTTGTATGAGTTTTTCAAAAATCTCTTTTGGCATATTTTCTTCGCTGTATTTTTCCCAAAGGTTCAGTTCTTTTTTTTCTAATGCTGCAAGAGTAGATTCCAGGTGCTGGACAGTACTGGAAATGATTTCGACCTGGTCGGTATCGAAAGACTTTAATTCCATCTCAAAATCATGGATTATATGTTTTAGGATATTTAAAATCTGAGTTTCTATTTCCTCATATGTACAGGAACTGTTTTCACAATGTGTATGTCCGGAGCATATCAGGCGTGGTTTTGATTTTTCTCTTCTGGTGTATGGCTGGTAAATCATGGCCCGCCCACAGCTGCAGAATAAAAGCCCTGCCAGTGGATTTCTCACTTGCATCTTTTCCTTTACCCGTATTCCCTTTCCGCGCCTTGAAAGAGCAGCTTTGAAAATCTCTTCTTCTATAATTCCTTTATGAAGACCGTCATAAATCTGGTAATCGCCTGTGGAGCTTTTCGGTCTGGATGTACGAAGTTCTCCATTTGTGATATTTTTTACGGTCTTCCGTCTATCCCAGCGGACTTTTCCAATATACACCGGATTTTCCAGCATATCTTTGATGGCTGCAGGCGACCAGTATCTTGATTTGCGCGGGTGGTATCCGGATTCGTCGAGTGCATGTGCCACATTTGCAAAGCCGTACCCATGATTTACGAACAGGTCAAAAGCAAGTTGTATGGCAGGTGCTTCGGTCGGGTCTGCCTCTAGTGTCCAGCATTTTTTATTATGTTCGTCCCGGATGCATACCCGCTTGTACCCAAAAGGTGCCACACTTCCGATGTAGCAGCCTCTTTTTACGGAAAGCCTGCGCCCGCGCGCCTGTATTTCTTTATAATATTCCAGATAATCCGAGCCACGCTGCAGTTCCATCTCAAAAAATTTCCGGTCGTATTTTTCCTGCAGATTATAAGTCTTTACCGGAGTCATGATTTTTGTATTCGTGTACCGGAAAGCATTTACCAGACGCCCGCAATCCTCTAAATCCCCACGTCCCAGACGCTGCGGCTCAATGACGATAACAGCAGTGACATCAGGAGATTCTATCTGTTTCAAGACCTTCTTTATTTCCGCTCTGGCTTCAATGGTTTCGCCGGAAATGACTTCTCTGTAAATTCGGCTTTCCGGGATACGGTATCCTAAGCTTTTTTCAGCAAATTCCTGAAGCTGGTACTCATGGCGTTCTAAAACGGATTTAATGGATTCATCCGGGTTATCTGCTTGGGATTTTCTGAGGTAGATAAGCTCCATGATGTGGCTCCTTTCTAAAAAAAGAACCGCTTTAAATACAGGTTAAAAGCGGTTCTTTTGTATTATGCACAAGGGCGCAAAAGGAAATGTTCCGGCTTACGCCAGATGCGCCCCACGAACGAGTAGGAGACGAAAAAACTATCTCCTCGATTCGTCAGATAATATAAATTGTGAAGAAATTTTAGTATTGTAACAAAATTGCAGTTACAAATGCAATGATGCAGGCAAGCCAAACTACTAATTTGTGTCTGCCTCCCGGCAGTACAGTGTTTATAATGGCAACTAAAAAACCGACTGCGCCTGCTGTTGTCAAATCTAATGAAATCAAAGATTTTATATTCATAGACGCATTCTGCAGATTTGTATTAATAATGCTGAAAATACCAATAAATATCGCCATAATTGCCAGAACATTTCCGTAAATGGTTTTTTCAATATCTTTAACATCATGTACTTTCTTTTCAATGTCTGACATTTCAGTGGAAAGAACAGAAGAGTAAGCTGCCATTCCCTGAAAGTCAAATTCTTCCTGAAAAGCCCCTGCATATGGATGGTTCACAGAGGTTTCTAATTTTTCAAACATAATAGAGGCAATGCCGACTTCCTTATCCAATGCAATGGACTGTTTGGAAACATTTGTCAGCCGGAAAAATACTTTTGTGTGATGGCCGGGCTGATACACTGGTGCTGTTAAAAGAAGCCCCTGACGTATTCTGCTGTTTCGCAGAAGAACCTTTGCGATCATGTCTGTTGGTAATGAGATGGCTTCTTCTGTTTTTACCCAGACAGATTCGCCAGGCTGTAAAAGAACGCTGTACATTTCTTTTTTGGGTTCATTAGAAAAAGATTCTGTTTTTAAGTCATAGGCGATATTCTGCACAGCATCTTCAGAAAAAGGTTTTAGGAGTGATTCTCTGTATTCAAGTAGATGCTTGTCGCATAGGATCATGGCGTATCCTCCTTCTTTGTAGTTAGTGTAGCAAATATTAAGTTCTTTCCATATAAATATAATATTTGGTGTACTGATATATCATTTTTTATAATCGGACTAGTACATGAAAAACCTCAATACTATTATAATAATTATTTTGATTATATAGCTAAATTGGGAAATATTCAACACGAAAATAAAAAAACTGCACCTTAAAAGGGGCCGGGTATTTTGCTGATGAACCATATGATTTCAAAGAGTGGAAGTTGAATAGAATAGGCATTTATTTCATAGGATGTACAAAATCAGATACAGGTGCATGACATGAAAGAATTAAAAGATACGTATATGGGGCCGCCACAGTATTTTGAGAATGAAGATGGAAACGTAGGGGCGGTTGTGTACCGGCCTGTTCTTACACCAGAAGAGAGGCACAGGAGAGAGGAGAATTTAAAAAGAGTGGTGGGAAACATTATGAGAACGCTGCTTTTTCCGGAGATTTAATTACATATACGTAAAATTTCGTGCCGACTTGACGATACGTAATTATACGTATATAATTTATCTGCAATCCTATGGCAGAGTTTTTTATGCCTATATACGAAAGAAAGATGCTTCTAATGTAATGCCTGATACATGCGGATCCTGCCATAAGTATCATTGCATTCATCTTCCATGCAGATATCGAACATGGCATCTGCTAATGCCTGGTATTTCCATGCCGAATCTTTCAGTAAGTCAAGAGAATATAGTAGTGATTTTGATAAGTCAGAGGAAATAAAAGATAATAACATAATTAGAGTGGTAGACTGAAAAATTTCAGAATAAATAATGGGAGTGGAAAATGAATTCCTTCCGCTGACAATTATCCTGTGTTGGTATTATCAGAAGAAGCGCAATCCTGTTCCAATCATGGTGGGACAAGCAATTATTGAATACGCAGAGGATGGATATAATGTGAGTTTTCCGGATGAGCCGGGGTGTTTACCTGTGGTGGAGATTTAGCAGATGCAATCGCTATGTAAATTCAGACATTATTTTAACACATAAAGACATTTATAAAGCTTTACAAAATTTAGGATTAAAAAACAGAAAAACAATTACTTAAATATATGGGGTTTCCTGAAAATTGGAAAGAAATCAAAGATTGCAGCAAAGAGTTATCTGATGTAGGCAAATAATCATATACATCATAGATGTGCCAGTTCCTCTGTACCAATATCGGTCAGGACCCCAATGACATTCCGGTCCTCCATGGAGTACCGCTGGGAAAGATAACGCATGGAGGCTCCGATTTCCCCATCCGGACCACCGTACTGACTGGCAATGATCATGGCAGCCTGTGGGTTGCAGCGTGTAATATTGATTGGATACTCCAATCGTTTTTCATAATTCCACATGAAAAATTCCTCCTGAAAAAATAAATTAAGCAATATCTGCAAGCGGAAACGCTTCTTATTATTAATCGCCAAAGTTTCAATAAATTGCCGGCATAAGACGTTCAATGTGCCAAAAGAGCCTTAAAGGGAGCAATTTATAAAAAAACGGCGGATCCTATTCCCAGGGCCAGGGAGTCTGGCTCCATTCCCATCCGGAAGTATCCCTTACGCAGTCAGTAGTCAGAGGCCCGAACTGTTTTTCATACTGTGTGACGGCTTCCTTTCGCAGGGCTTTCATTTTTTGATAATATTCCAAAGCATCTTTACTGCATGGGTGGGTATCAAGGAAAAGAACGGCTTCTGTCATGGCAAAGCTGACTTCCATGATATGCATTAAAAGCTGTTTCTGGTTCATAAGCTACCTCCAAAAAATAAATATAAATTGCGCATGTTTTTTTGCGGGACTTTTTCAGGTCATGCCGCACTTGTTTTTCCGGTGCAGAATGGTCCCGCACTTTTGCAGGATTATTTCATAATATTATATCCGCGCGGAATGCATCCATAAAAAGGAAGATTTAAGCATGGAAAAATGGTTCCGTTTGCCAGTCCCTCATTTACCGGATACGTGTGTTTCCATTCCTGCCAGGGAACATACCCCATTCCCACAGGCATACCACGAAGCGGGTCATTGTACTGGCTGGAAGTTTTGTCGCAGCCCGTCTGACTGTTTCCAAAATTCATGTTCATAAGCCTCTTTCGACCTCCATAATTAGATTATTCAAACAGAACAAAACATGTGTTACGGATAAATTGCAAAGTGTAACATAAATTTTTCTGTTAATTCATATATATGTAAAACCGAAGAACTGGTGACAAAAGTTTTTCCGGCAGTAAAAACGTATTCTGCTGTCGGTGATAAACAGGGTTAAGGAGGACAGGCAGGGTGGAAAGAAAAATAGTATATCATCGTAGAAAGCTGAAAGCGCAGACTATATTTGCAATTTTTATATGTGTTCTGGCAGTGGCCGGTTTCCTTTTAAAAAATCCGGGAGGAAATCTGTTTTCACAGGAAACAGCACTTCATCCCGATGTGACAGATAACAGGAACCAAAAACAGGCCAGAAAAGAATTTGATGAGCAGCTGAAAAAAATATTTAAAGAAGAGGTGACAGACGATTCCCTGACGCTGAACTACACTTTAAAGCATCCGGAGAAATATGGAATTTCAGAAAAGGAACCAACGCTTGGCACATTTTCTTTAGAAAGTCTCAAGGAAGGACTGATGGTTTCAGAAAACAGGCTTGCAATGCTTCGTACCTTTGATTTTGAAAAACTGACAGAGGAGCAGAAGCTGCTTTATGATATTATTTACCAGACTTCGGAGCAGAATCTGAAAGCGGCAGATTTTTTAGAGTATTCGGAAGTTTTAAGTCCGTCTTCAGGCATTCAGGCGCAGCTTCCGGTGTTCTTTGCGGAATATCATTTTTATCAGAAAAAAGATGTGGAGCTTTACTTGTCCCTTTTAGAAAAAATACCGGAATACTTTGAAGATATCCTTGTATTTGAGAAAGAGAAATCCCAAAAGGGCCTGTTCATGAGCGATACTACGGTGCAGGAGGTCATTCGCCAGTGTGAGGAGTTTACCAAAGAGCCTGAAAAAAACTATATGATTGCAGTGTTTCAGAATA
>CADBMP010000169.1 GCA_902795775.1 uncultured Lachnospiraceae bacterium
GGCTCTTATCGAAATCATCCGAGGTGATTCCCACAACCAGATAATCACCTAAAAGTTTTGCTCTTTCCAAAAGTCTAATATGACCATAATGTAAAAGATCATATGTCCCATATGTAATTACTTTTATCATAATATTTTCCTAAGGCTCTTCTCTAAACTGATAGGCATGATAATAATGATGCTGCACCCTTTCTTCCGGAGGAGGTAACTGCATATAATCCCCATATGCATGAACAAGCATTGTCTCATATTTTTCCGGTGCCATAATCTTGATATTTTCAAAATCTAGCCATACAGGATTACCAAAATACTCATACGGCATAATTGTTTGTGTGTATCCTTCAGATGCTGATGCCGTATAAGTTGATTCTTCGAATGGATACTCTTCCAGATAACGGAACATTTCCTTGCAGGCTTTTTTACATTTTTCTTTATCATAGAGTACGCCCCACTGCTTCATATCCAATTCACGGTAACCTTCCATATAATCCAAATTTTCCTGACACATCCCCTCTCCAGGAAGTCCTACTAGTGGATATACATCAATCAACACACCAGCCGTATATTGCATAGGGAAATGGTTTGAATCTACAAGATATTTTTCTGTATATAGCTCCGATGTGGCACCATAAAAATCCACTTCTTCATCAAATCCGTTGAGCATATGCAATTCAGGATGTTCCTTTACAAGTTCCGCCAGACGATATAAATCCTTCAAAGGCATTACAATATCAATATCATCATCCCACGGAATAAAACCTTTATGTCTGACTGCTCCGATTAATGTTCCGGCTACAATATAATATCTGAGACCGTTCTTAACGCACACCTCATTTAGAAGCTCCATGGTGCGCACCATCTCTTTCTTGCATTCATCCATCCCCACAGGAATCATGTCCCTCTTTTCGATATGCTCAAAATCATTCATAAGTTTCGGAAGGTCAATCAACCGTATGATATGGTTGTTCATTATATAGCCCATACCTTCAAGTTGCGAAATCATCTGATTCTGAAATGAGGAAGCAATCAGAATCCTTGCATCTGAAAGGAAAGGATCCAAAAGCTTGTCAGGGGAAAATATTGGACAACCAAAAATATGATATCCCTGTTTTCTCTTATTATTATCCACAATAAAAGAAGGACGGATATCATGTTCCTGTAAATATAATGTCACCATCTCCATGATGACGCTTGTCCCGAACAGGATAA
This sequence comes from uncultured Lachnospiraceae bacterium, assembly GCA_902795775.1. GTDB lineage: Bacteria > Bacillota > Clostridia > Lachnospirales > Lachnospiraceae > Butyribacter. Next base: position 1,210 of record CADBMP010000169.1, read on the forward strand.
CTGGTCCACCGGCGTAATCTCTTATAAAAGAATCCAAGCTTTTATATAATTCATTCGTCGCCTTTTCGTATCTTACATATCTCATAGCAATCTCCTGAAAATTATATAAAAACAACATAATGCTTAATGTTGTTTTTTTGTTTAATCGTATCAACAAGTTACAATCTCTATATCGGCATCCTAAAGCCAATAATTAACTTAATAACTCAAACTTCGCATATAGATTTTAGCCATGCACCTTGAAAATTCAATATCTGGCTCGTATTTCGTTGTCAATATCCGGGTTCTAAGCAGCCTGCGATCGTGTTTTCAGCGCAGCAGGAAGTGCATTCATGAATACATCCACCAATTCACTTATTTTTCCGCCTGATAACCCGGTGTCTTTTCATCCATCGTCGAAGGTGGTTCCATTGAAGAATGAAATATAACAGTGCCAAAACAAAATAATGAAAATTTCTTGCAATAATCCATTCTACTGTTATAATATAATTATATATGATTCATTCCCATATCTGGCAGATTTCCCTGTACTCCTATACAGCAGTGCCAGGACATCATGTGAGATATTCCACACAAAAATATCTTTGAATCAGACGAAAACATAATGTGCGCTGAAATCTGCGCAGAAATGAGGTAACGTATGAAAACAATCATGATTATTGGTAAAATGAACAAACTAATGAAAGATTTAAATGACTGCTTAAAAGCCTATTTCCAAATACAGATATGTGCAGATGATATCAATAACGCTGCCGGCATGATAAAAGTAGTAGAACCGGACCTTGCCGTAATCAATCTGATGGATTACACGACCGGGGAACGGGATTTATTCCAGACCATCCGTCTGAATTTCCCGACACTTCCTGTAATCACAGTGGGTACAGCGGCAGAACAGAAAATTTTTGCAGATTTCTATTCCGGAGTACAATTTGAACACCTAATGCGTCCACTGGAAAATACGGTCATTCTTTCTGCCATCTGTAAACGTCTGAAGCTTTCTGAGCAGGAAGTCAAAAGCAATGCAAAGCTTCCATCAGATAACCGGCCAAAGATTTTAGCGGTAGACGATAATATGTCAACCCTGCGCAGCATAAAGAGCATTTTAGAAAAAAAATATAATGTCTCTCTGGCAAATTCCGGCATGAAAGCCATGAACATGATTGGCAAAAGCCGTCCGGATCTTATTCTTCTGGATTATGAAATGCCGGTTGTAGATGGAAAGCAGACCCTGGAGATGATTCGTTCTGATGAGGATTTGAAAGATATTCCCGTTATCTTCCTGACCGGAGTAAATGACCAGAACCATATTAAAGCGGTGCTTGCACTAAAGCCTGACCGGTATCTGTTAAAACCGGTGGTTCCTGATAAGATTATAGATGCTATTGAAATGGTATTGAACAAAGAAACAAATGTATAAAAATCTTGTTTCCCGTTTCGCCATTCTGCCAATAAAATATAAAGCCATTGCGGACCTTTCCCACAATGGCTTTTTTGTTTTAAGAATTTTAAGTTTCAAAAAAACACAAGTATCATCAATCTTTGAAAAATTCCATATCATGAATCAGGCTATTTGATATTTCCTTCAGCGACTTTGCATCTGCCGTCAATGCATTCACAATTTCCCCAAGCTGCTGCATGGATGCTGCCGTTTCCTCAGAAGCTGCCGCATTCTCCTCAGAGATTGCTGAAAGACCATTCATGGAATCCGTAATACCGGCTTTTGACTCCTCACACTTCTTTGCGCTCTCCGTAATCGTCTCAATACCATCCACAGAAACCTCAATCCCTTTGATCAGTTTACCAATGCTGATTACAGTATCATTCAGAATCCTTCTCTGTTCTTCCACCGTCTTGGCATTTACTTCCTTTGCCATCTCAACCGCACTCTGGGATTCCTTCAATAAAAGATCCATTTCTGTACGGATTTCTGCTGCCGACGCACCGGATTCATCTGCCAGCTTTCCAATCTCCTCTGCCACAACCGCAAATCCCTTACCGGTTTCTCCGGCTCTCGCTGCTTCAATAGCAGCATTCAATGCTAAAAGGTTTGTCTGGGAAGCAATAGAATTGATAGACTCGACCTTTTCACTGATACGCTCTACCGCAGCCTCCGTTGCACTGATTTTTTCCGTAATTTCCTCAATCGCCTTGCTCATTTCAACAGAAGAAGCCTTTAACCTCTCAATCTGCTCACTGGAATCCTTGCTGTTTTCAGTCATCTCATTGGCAATGGTTGTTACATTTTCTGCATTTTCCGTTACCTTCTGGATATTCTGGCTAATGATTGCAGTATTCTCTACAGCATCCTGAATCTCATCTGCCTGCTGTGTAGCCCCTTCAGCAATCTCCTGTACTGCATTTGATACATCATCCGCAGTACGTGTAATTCCCTCTGCCATCTCAGAAACCTCTTCAGAAGATCCACTCACAGAAACTGCTGAAGATTTAATCATATCAACAATCCCTTTCAGCTTGTCAATAACAGAATTGGTCTTCCTTACCATCATTCCAAACTCGTCTTTTCTATGTCCAAACTTCTCAATTCTCTGGAAACGGCCATCTGCCAAAGCCTCTAAGGATTCTGCAATCTCCCCGATTGGCGCGGTAAAGGAATTTGCCAGCACAAATGCCAGTACTCCAAAACCAACAAGAAAAGCCGCACCAATAATAAGGCTCATTAACGCCGCTCTGTTCGCTGATTTCATAGCCACTGCTGTTACACTGCAGGAAGCAATCACCCAGCCGGATTTTTCTTCTTTATACCATGATACCATCCATTTTTCACCTTCACATGTGGTATCATAAGAACCACTTTTCGTCTCTCCTCTGGAGTCTGTATAAAATGGATTCTGTGCCTGGGACTCCGGTTTCTCCGGATCGATCTCATGACCGGAATGGGCAATGACAGTACCCTGTCTGTCCACCATGACAAGCTCCTGTCTGTCCTCCGTCACCTCGGACGCAAGCAACTCATGGAACACAGACAGATTAAAATTTCTCTGCACAATACCAATGGCAGCTCCACTTTCATCCGTAACAGGCACCGCAAAAGTCACCAGTCTCTGTCCATTTGATTTAGATACATTGACATCAGACACATACACGGTTCCTTCCATTGCCTTTTGGAAATACTCGCGATCCTTTACATCCACAAGCTCCCCGGAGGACTTTACCCGCTGCATGCCATCCGCCCCGGTCAGTGCCGTTACATTTCCATCGCCTACCTTTTCATCAATCTGCTGCAGAGAGGCAGTAAGTTTTGCTTCCGCATCTGCATCTGCAGGTCCTTTAAAATATGCAATCGTGGCAGGACCTGCTGCAATAGATTGCAATGTGCACACATTCTCATCCATTACATCTTCCACGCTCTGCTCTAAGATATGTGCCTGTGCATTGTTAATACGTACTGTTTCCTTGGTACTGGTCCGCTTTGAAGTAAGTGTGCCAACAATCGTAATGACCGCTACAGGCACTGCCACGATCATAAGCATCACAAAAATCAGCTTTGTTTTGATACTTTCAAAAAATTTTCTTTTTTCTTCCACCGATCCGTTCTCTCCTTAATATAATCATTCCGTATATTGTTATAAAAATTCATATAATTTTTCAAGAAACCAAAAAGATATTATAAAATTTTTATAACATTCTAACAAAGATATTATAATATAGATTAAACAAACTGTAAACAATTTTTTAATTCAAAAAATAAACTGCCAGATTCAGATACCCTGCAAAGGTGGTCCATAACAGATAAGGAAGCATCAGGATTCCTGCTGTCCTGTTAATCCTCCAGAAACGAACCAGGGTACTTAAAATCAAAATCCACATCACCACCAGGCAGATAAATGCCACAAAATACCATTGGAAGTTAAAGAACAGCACCGGCCACGCAAAATTAAAGACAAGCTGTGCATAATAAGTCAGGAGTGCCGTCTGGACATTTTGCTGTTCCGCTCCATGTTCTGATGCCAAATAAGAAGCAATGCCCATCAAAACATAAAGCACTGTCCAGACCACCGGGAAAAGCCATGCCGGTGGCGATAAAGGAGGTTTGTTCAAGTTTCCAAAAGCCGCTGCTCCGTTTCTTGTTAAAATCCCCGCTAACAACCCTGTAAGCACAGGCACCATGATACTGATTGCAAGCTGTGATTTATTGATTTTCATAGCCATCTCCCTTAAAAATTCTTTTTACCATATATATAAACCATGACACCAAAATATGCCTTTTTTGTTACAGTTCACACATGCGTTTGACCTGCAACAGCACGAAGCCATTGTGTTCTACTGACGTGTGAAGTGTAACGCTTTTTTCAAAATCCTCAAAAATAAATTGTGAATAATAACACAGCCCTCCTTTTCTGTGCTATACTAAAAAGCAAAGAATCCTTTTATATGAAAATACAATATGAGGAGAAAACTGAAACACCCCCTGCCGGGCTGATGTTTCAAATAGCAATTTAATGTCGCAAAAAACATGCGGCAAGGAGGTACAAATGACACTAAAAGAAATTCCATTAGGAAAAAGCGCAGTCATTGAAAGCGTAGGCGGCGAGGGTGCGCTAAGGCAGCATTTTTTAGATATGGGCGTACTGCCCGGTGCAAAATTTACGGTCGTCA
>CADBMP010000170.1 GCA_902795775.1 uncultured Lachnospiraceae bacterium
ACCGAGGTACAGCGAGGCTTTCTGACGCCGTAATCGGAAAAATAGACAAGCAAGATGTTCAAGTTAATTATTTACAGTTCCTAAGTCTGGCAAAAGAAATACTTCGCCTTGTCGGTGGTGAAGACAATGTTACTCACTTTGAGCATTGTTCAACAAGGCTGCATTTTACAATTGCTGATTCAGCTAAAGTAGAAAAAGAGAAGATAAAGGCTCCGTTACATTGCAGCACAAAAGAGTCCTTTATGGTGTTATGATTGGTTCTTTTGTCAGTGGCTCTTTTATTGGACTGATGGCAGTCAAAGCATTTGTGGCGATGGGACCGGGACTTGCGGGCATGGCGATGTTTGTGGATCCGGAAAACGCAAAGAATATTGTCTGGGCATTCGTTGGATTTGGAATCTCTCTTGTAACGGCATTTCTTGCCACGCTGATTCTTTATAAGGATGAAGCACCTGCAGCTGACGGTACTGCAGTAACAGGAGGAAGTGATAATGCCGCAGTAAATACAGCGGCTGATGATGATACTGTTAAGCCTGGAAAGCTTGTAAGCCCGATGGAAGGAAAAGCGATTCTTCTTGAGGAGGTAAAAGATGAAGTCTTTTCAACAGGCGTCTTGGGACAGGAAGCTGCAATTATTCCTGAAAAAGGAGAGCTTTACTTTCCGGTGGACGGAGAAGTGACCATGGTACCGGATACAAAACACGCCATTGCAGTAAAAGATGCAAATGGAGCGGAGATACTTATGCACATCGGCATGGATACAGTACAGCTGAATGGAAAGGGATATGATGTAAAGGTCAAAGAAGGCGATCATGTAAAGTCAGGCCAGCTGCTTATTACCTTTGACATAGACGGTATCAAGGCAGCCGGTTATGATGTGACGACTCCGATTGTTATTACAAATTCTGACGGATTGGATGTTAAGGTGCTGAACCGGGGCAAGGTTGAGCGTGGAAACAATCTGTTGAGCTGGAGGTGATTGAAATGGGTTTTCCAAAAGGATTTTTATGGGGCGGCGCAATAGCCGCCAATCAGGCAGAAGGTGCCTGGAATGAGGATGGCAAAGGCTGGAGCGTGGAAGATGTGGTCACTTTCAAGCCCAAGGTGGATGTAAAAGATTATAAGGCAAATGTGCATACATCATTGGATGGCATTAAGGCGGCCATGGTCGATACGGACACGACCTATTATGCAAAACGAAGGGGAATAGATTTTTATCATCATTATAAAGAAGATCTTGCATTGTTCAAAGAAATGGGCTTCAAGGTGCTGCGAGTGTCTATTGCATGGACCAGGCTGTTTCCTACGGGAGAGGAAGAAACGCCAAATCCTGCCGGGGTCGCATTTTATGAGGAGCTGTTTGGTGAAATGCGCAGGCTTGAGATAGAACCGCTCGTCACGCTTTCACATTACGAGATGCCCCTGCATCTTGCGTTGGAATACAACGGCTGGGCTGACCGGCGGGTCATAGAGATGTTTGTAAGATTCTGCCGGGTGTGCTTTGAACGCTTTGGAAAGTATGTAAAGCTGTGGCTGAATTTTAACGAAATTGACAGCCTGATTCGTCATTCCTTTACGTGATATATGTGGATCAGGACGATTATGGCAAGGGAACTCTTAAAAGACTTCGCAAGGATTCCTTTTACTGGTACAAAAAAGTAATCGAGACGAACGGGGAGTGCCTTGAATAAGGACAAAGGACAGACTATTGATTTGCAGTATGTAATTATGCTATAATCTTGCAGATAAAGGAGCTGATAATATTCCGTTGATTATGCCGGTTAAGGATTTGAGAAATACAAGCTGGATTTTCATTTTCGCACGTGAAAGATAAGAGCCGGTTTTTGTTACAAAGAATGGATATCGTGATTTAGCAGCGATAAGTGCGGAGTTATATGACCGTTTGGCGATGAACAACCGAAGCTTTGGGTAAATTGAAAGAATTTCTGTATGTGCATCAAGACAGGAAGCAGGCTGGTACTGGTACGGAGAGTAAAATCTTGAGGGGAAGATCATGGAAAAAGAAATGGAATATACAAAACAGGCAGATGCAGGTCATATTAAAGAGTTTGGGCAGTATTTTACAAATTATGATGCTGCCCGTTTTATGGTTAAGTGGGCGTGCGAATCTGCGGACACTGTATTAGACCCTGCGGCGGGTAACAGTATTTTCCTGACATATGCCAGAGAAGAAAATGAAAAATGCAGATTGACTGGTTACGAAATTGATAAAAGCATTCTGGACTATTTTGGAAATCCGGCAGGTGTTCATTTGATAAATGATGATTATCTTATGCAGGGGTGGACGGACAAGTATGATGCCATTATCTGCAATCCGCCTTATAATAGATTTCAGGCTGTGGGCAACAGGGAGCAGATTTTGCAGATGATTGAAAAATATACAGGCATAAAATATAGCGGTTACACAAATCTTTATATTCTGTTTTTATTAAAAAGCCTGTACCAGCTTTCGGACACCGGAAGGCTGGCCTACATTATTCCGACCGAATTTTTTAATTCCAAGTATGGCATTCCAATAAAGGAAAAGCTGATTCGGGAACGATTGCTGAAATGCATAATAAATTTTAAAAATGATCAAAATATATTCTTTCATGCTACAACGACATGCTGTATTATGCTTATCGACCGGACGCCGAAAGAATATGTCAGCTTTTATAATTTAGATAAAATTAGTGAATTGGAAAACATTGATGTACATGGTCAGGAGAAGGGGATGGCAATAAAATATGCTGACCTGGATCCGGAGGAAAAATGGCGGATTTACATAAGTCATGAGAGGAAAAAAGAATATTCAAATTTAAAACAGGTATCCGGGTTCTGCTCTGTTTCAAGGGGGATTGCGACCGGAGATAATCATTTTTTCTGCTTATCCAAAACCAGGATAAAAGAGCTTTCTTTGCCGGAGGAGGCATTCTCTAAGTGTATTTGTAAATCGGCAGATGTAAAAAGGAGGGTTTTCCGGTATAGTGATTTTTGCCGGCTTGCAAATGAAGATAAGGTTGTTTATCTGTTGGATGTAAAGGGCCTGGATGATAAGGCGTTGTCAGAGTATATTAATGAGGGAGAAGAAAGAAAGATTCATAAGAAATATCTGCTTTCGCATAGGCACCCATGGTATTCGATGGAACAAAAACCAGCCGCTCCCATATGGGTTTCCTCTGCCTGCAGGGGCAGGATTAAGTTCATAAGGAATCTTGCAGGAGTAAAATCCCTGACAACGTTTCATTCTATTTTTATTAATCGTGAGTATGAAAATGATATAGACATCATTTTTTGTTATTTTCTGACCCCGCTCGCTCAGGAAATAATACGGCAGAACCGGAAAAAATTAGGAAATGGATTAGATAAATTTCAACCAAATGACCTTATGACTGCACAAATGCTGGATATATCTTTAATTTCGGAGGAAGATAAAAAAGATATTCTGGATTTATATGAATCTATAAAAGAAGATAATGATGAAAAAAATATCGGGTTATTAAATGATATTTTTAAAAAATATCTCTGCGAAAAATAAAATAAGATGAAACAGATTTGCAGTACAGGTTGTATTGGCAGGTACCTTCTATATAATTGTACATAATGAACTCATAGGAAGGCTGGATAGAGTTACAAAAAGATTTAAAATTAAAAAAACTTCTTGCATGTTGGAAAAATTTATGTTATATTGGATAATGGACTTTATTGAAAGGAGGTTATTGCTGTGAAAGTGAGATCTTCAGTAAAACCGATTTGCGAA
>CADBMP010000171.1 GCA_902795775.1 uncultured Lachnospiraceae bacterium
GAATCCTGCGTATTGGGACCTGCAGACCGTCTGGAAATTGTAACATTTGTAGGGGGAGGCTGAAAAGCTTTTCAGCATGGAAAATTAGAGCCAAAAAAGTGCAGAAATGAGGATGAAGATGAGTGAGAATTTAAAAAAAGATGAGGATAAATTTATCATAGGGGGGAAGGAATTTACATCGCGATTTATTTTGGGTTCCGGGAAGTATTCCCTGGATTTAATTAAGGCAGCAGTGGAACATGCAGGAGCGCAGATGATTACGCTGGCTTTAAGGCGTGCCAATCAGGGAGGGATGGAGAATATTCTTGATTATATCCCGGAGGGCGTGACGCTGTTACCGAATACTTCCGGTGCCAGAAATGCAGATGAGGCGGTCAGGATTGCAAGGCTTTCCAGAGAAGTTGGCTGTGGAAATTTTGTAAAGATTGAGATTATGCGGGACAGCAAATATCTTCTGCCGGATAATTTTGAAACCATCAAGGCCACCAGGATTCTTGCGGATGAAGGCTTTGTTGTGATGCCGTATATGTACCCGGACTTAAATGTGGCAAGGGATTTGAAAGAGGCAGGTGCAGCGAGCATTATGCCGCTTGCCGCACCGATTGGTTCTAATAAAGGACTTTGCACAAAGGAGTTTATTCAGATTCTGATTGATGAGGTGGATCTGCCTGTGATTGTGGATGCCGGAATTGGTGCGCCAAGCCAGGCATGTGAGGCAATGGAGATGGGAGCTGCTGCTGTTATGGCGAATACTGCAATTGCTACGGCAGGAAATATTCCTGAGATGGCAGAGGCAATGCGGCTTGCGATTGAAGCCGGAAGAAAGGCATATCTTTCCGGACTTGGACGTGTCATGGAAAAAGGAGGAAGTGCATCTTCACCATTGACGGGATTTTTAAGGGATTAAGATTTTGGTGAAAGAAATCCGGACCTGTTAAATGATGTATCAGGTTTCAAAGCTCAAGGGTGGCATTTAAAGAAAGAGAGGAAAAAATGGAGGTTAAAGAAGTGACGGAAAAGGAAAGGAAAGATGTCAAAATGGCAGTTCTTTATGAATTGAGACTGATTTTGGACAGTGAAGAAAAAGAAACATTCAAAAAAGATGAATTATTAAAAATGCTTGATACGATTGCAAGGGCAAAAGAGACAGAATAGCAGATTAGGATTGCCAGGCGGCGGTGAGGCTCTGGGTTGTGCATGATTTGGAAATTTAGACAAGAGAAGCTGTAGAAGCACCAAATAGCGTTTATCCTGTTTTAGAGAATCGTAAACAAACAGAGTTTTCTGCACGATTTCTAAAAAGGTGTCTCAGCAACAAGTGCTTCGGCATGGGGGATTTTTATGGAAGAAGAGATAAAGGAACTGAAAAAGGAAAACCGTACTGACCATATGAAATATATGGATGGGATGGACGTTTTGGAATCTGATCTTTTAGAGCAGGTAATTGCGGAGATGGATCAGTATGATTATGAGAAATATACGGCAAAGGATGTCAGGGCGGCACTTTCCCATAGGGAATGTACTGTGGAGGATTTTCAGGCATTGTTATCGCCTGCGGCACTTCCTTTAATTGAGGAGATTGCGAAGAGGGCGCAGATGGAAACGAGAAAGCATTTTGGAAATTCCATCTATATGTTCACGCCTCTTTATATTGCCAATTATTGTGAAAATTTCTGTATTTACTGTGGATTCAACTGCCATAACAAAATCAAACGGGCAAGGTTGAATGAGGAGGAAATCGAGCGGGAAATGAAGGCGATTTCTGAAACGGGGCTGGAGGAGGTCCTGATTTTAACGGGCGAAAGCAGAAAAATGTCAGATGTAAAATACATTGGAAAGGCTTGTGAAATTGCCAAAAAGTATTTTAAGGTCATTGGGCTTGAAGTGTATCCGATGAATACGGATGAGTATGCATATCTTCATGAGTGTGGAGCGGATTATGTGACCGTTTTTCAGGAAACATATGATTCTGATAAATATGAGACACTTCATCTGGCAGGCCATAAAAGGGTATTTCCGTACCGTTTTTATGCACAGGAGCGTGCCATTCGGGGCGGGATGCGCGGAGTTGGATTTGCTGCGCTTTTAGGGCTTTCTGATTTTAGGAAGGATGCTTTTGCAACAGGATATCATGCGTATCTGCTGCAGAAAAAATATCCTCATGCGGAGATTGCATTTTCCTGCCCAAGACTCCGCCCGATTATCAATAATGATAAAATTAATCCAAAGGATGTGCATGAAACCCAGCTTTTACAGGTGATTATGGCGTACCGGATTTTTATGCCGTTTGCAAGCATTACAATTTCCACAAGGGAATGTGAGCGTGTAAGGAATAATGTGATAAAGATTGCGGCAACAAAAATTTCTGCAGGAGTTTCTGTGGGAATCGGGGAGCACTCCGGGGACAATGAAAATGTGGGCGATGGACAGTTTGAGATTTCGGATGGCAGAAATGTGGACGAGGTCTTTGAGGCAATCAAGGAGCAGGGATTGCAGCCGGTAATGAGCGATTATATTTATGTGTGAATTAGTAGTAATCACGAACCGGAAGCTGTGTCAGGGGGATTTTTTAGAGCGGATTCGTCTTTTATGTGAGGCGGGCGTGGATAAAATGGTGCTTCGGGAAAAGGATTTGGATGAGCAGGAATACGAAAGACTTGCAGGAGATGTGATGGAGATTTGTAAAAGATATCCTGTGAAATGTATGCTGCATCAACATCTGGCTGTGGCGGAGAAATTATTATTGCAGGGAAAAAGTGACAGGAAAATTTCTGTGGACGGGATTCATCTTTCTGTGCCTTTGATAAAGCAGTATTCTGAGAGAATGGGATTTCTTTCACAGGTTCAGGATGATGTGTTGGAACAGGGTTTTAAATCAAAAAAAAATTGGAATGAAATGCACGCCCTGGGAAAGGAACAGAAAAGAATTTTATTTGGTGTATCGGCCCATTCTCTGGAGGAAATTTTACTGGCGGATGGATGTGGCGCAGATTATGTGTTTTACAGCCCGGTGTTTGAAACCTCCTGTAAGCCGGGAGCAGTGCCGAAGGGGACGGATGCTTTGAAAAAAATATGCAAAAAATCTCCACTTCCTGTGTATGCATTAGGTGGGATTCTGCCGGAAAATGCAGTGCTTTGTTTAAAGGCAGGGGCAGCAGGAGTATGTGTAATGTCTTTTGGGATGACTGCGTCTTTCGGGGAGATTTCCGGACTTGGAAAAGTGTGCCATGCATTTTGAGGCCTGATTTTCATTTCGTCCAGATTATTGAAAACGATATCATAGTGACGAAAAAACTTCGATATGTGAAATGGACTTAGGATGCAGATTTAGAAAGGGGAAAAATTTTGAGTACAGAGAAGGTCGTGGATCTGGCAGAGAGCCGGAAGAAGATTGATGAAATTGATGCGCAGATTGTCGCACTTTTTAAGGAAAGAATGGATGTGGCGACAGATGTGGCTGCATATAAAAGGAGCACCGGGAAAAAGGTATTTGACCCGGAGCGGGAGGAACAGAAGATAAATGCTCTGCGTGAAATGGTGGAGGGGGAATTTAATAAGACAAGCATAGAGGATTTATTCCGACAGATCATGTCCATCAGCAGAAAACATCAGTATCAGGTGTTAGGTCCGAGGGAGGAGGAAATTCCTTTTCGGGAGGTTTCGCATATTGAAATTACAAGGGATACAAAGGTGGCTTATTTTGGGGAGCCGGGTTCTTTTACCGAGCAGGCCATGATTGAGATGTTTGGAAATGAGATTCAGGCGGTACATAAAAAAACGTTTCGTGATATTATGCAGGCGGTTTCTAAAGGGGAGGCTTCGTTTGGTGTCCTGCCGATAGAAAATTCGACCACCGGGGCGGTGGAGGGCATCAATGACCTTTTGATGGAATACGGGGTGACGATCATTGCGGAGCATGTGATTGCCATTTGTCAGAATCTTCTGGCAGTGCAGGGAACCAGATTGGAAGATATTAAAACGGTTTTCTCCCATCAGCAGGGGCTTTTGCAGTGTGAAAAATTTTTGAGGGAACATGATTTTGGGACAAAGACAGATGCCAGCACTTCAGCGGCTGCCATGCGGATTGCACAGGAAAAGAATCCGGCACATGCAGCGATTGCCGGAAAAAGGGCGGCAGAGGTGTTCGGGCTGGAGCTTCTGGCAGAGGATATCAACGATGAAAAGAATAATTTTACGCGGTTTATTGTGATTACGAACCAGCGGATTTTTTTGGCAGATGCGGAGAAATTAAGTCTTTGTCTGGAAATCAAGCATCAGGTGGGAGCACTGTATAATATACTTGCCAATTTTTATTATAATGGATTGAATTTAACAAAAATTGAATCCAGACCGATTGAAAATAAAAACTGGGAATACCGGTTCTTCATAGATGTGGAAGGAAATGTCAATTCGCCTGGTGTGGAAAATGCGCTGGCGACGATGCGGGAAAGTGCAAGCAAAGTGTCGGTGCTTGGAAATATTGCAAAGAGGTAGGGACACTTTGCAGGCAATAAGTTTGCCGATGAGGTGCAGGAAAAAATGAACGCTAAAGCGTTCATCATAAGAAAATTGCAAAAA